>JBDTTZ010000392.1:0-26331 GCA_040008015.1 Gemmatimonadota bacterium | reverse complement strand
GCTCGCGGTGCATGATCGCGATCTGCCCGGCGGGACCACCAAAGCTGATAAACCCTAGCTTCAGCCAGAAGCGGGTGGCCTCCGCGAATGTGGGTCGCATAGCTCCTGTTGGGTTGGTCTTTACCACAAAGGCACAGAGACACAAGGAACCACAGATTTCACAGATTTAACGCCGATCAAGTGAATGTGCTGATCCGTTCCAACATGGTGGGGTGTTGAAAACGGCGACACGTAAAGTAATCTGCGAAATCTGCGTTTGAATCTGCGAAATCTGCGTTTGAATCTGCGAAATCTGCGTTTGTATGGGCAAGAAAAAGGCGCCGGGAAGAATCCCGGCGCCTTGGTGCCGATCCTGGATCGGCCTGCTACGAAACCCCGATACTAGTTGCTGGCGCTGGCCGTCGTGCTCGGCGCCGGGGCGGTACCGGAGAAATCAATCACCAGCGCGACGCGCCGGTTCTCCATGCCCACCTCGCCCGGGCCCTGCGCATCAGGGACCACCTGGCGATTGCGGGCCTCGCCATAGCTCACGGCCTTCAGGGTCGCCGAGCTCAGGCCGGCCGTCCCGCTCAGATAGCTGGACACCGCTTCCGCCCGCTCCTGGCCCAGATGCTGATTGTAGCTGGCGCTGCCGGCCGGGTCGGTGAAGCCCTCAACCGTGATGGTCGCGCCGGTATAGAACTTTCCAGCCACCTGGGCGAAACGGTCGAGCATCGCCCGGTCCGTCTCCCGAATGCTGGCATCGTCAAAGTCAAAATGCACCGGCACGTTGAAGCGCACCGCCGTCTCCATGCGCTGGATGCTGGCGTTGAACTCGGTGCGCAGGGCCTGGAGATCACGCTCCAGCGAATCCAGCCGGGACGTGAGCGCCGTCACCCGGCCGTCGGTCGCCGTAATCCGCCCGGAAAGGGCGTTATCGGCGGTGGTCATCTCAGAACGAACCGCAGTCAATTCAGTCTGCAACTGATCCGGGGTAACGCGGGCGCATCCTGCCGCCGCTACTGCAGCCAGGAGACCCAAGGCCGTTGGACGGCCGAAACGCAAGCGATAAGAAGACATGAACCCTCCTCCTCCTGAACATTGGTATGGATTAACGGACTGCAGGACGTCAGCGGAGGTGCAACATGGCCAGCCGTCAACGTTTGAGGCGGTGACACAGGTCACCCATATGTGTCGACTTTCAAGCCATACCCCCTTAGCGTCCTACCCGGTCTTCCTTCCCCGGAGATTTCGCAGTGGAAGCATTTTCCGAAGAGTGGGCGCGTACCTGGTGTCAGGCCTTGAACGGGGATCCCGCGTTCCGCTCCGCCGCTCACGGCTGGGCCGGCGATGTAACGCTGGTCATGACCCAGTCATCAGCTCCTGAAGCACCCCAGAGGTCCGTCCGAGTGGATATCCGGCACGGGGAATGCTTCACATCGAACCCGGACGCTGGCTCCGATATTGCCGAATCCAGCTATGTCCTGGCCGCGACCGGGGCCGCATGGAATGAGCTGCTGTCCGGGCGGCAGAATCCCCTCACCGCCCTCATGACCGGAAAGCTCCGGTTGACCCGAGGGAGTCTGGTGGCCCTGCTGCCGTACGCGGCGATGGCGCGGGAGCTGATCCGGCTGGCGATCGGAATGAACGCGACGATTCCCGAAGGATGGGGGTAGCATAACCGAGCGAAGATGGTCCGAGTTCCAGCGGTGACGTTTCTGCTTCGCACCGTGCGCGGGGTGCTGCTTCTGGCCCTGGCGCTCTTTGTGGTGCTCGCCTGCCGGGCCGACGAGGGCCTGGTCGGTCCGGTGAACCTGCGGGCGGCTCCTGTGGATTCCGTGCTGGAGCCTGGCCGGCCGCTTCACCTTCATGGCATCGACCTCGCCGGCATCACGGTCCGGATCGGTGGGTTGAACGCCAAGACCCTCGAAGCAACCTCGACCGACCTCGTGGTGGACGTCCCCGATTCACTCTTTGCGCCCTGCCTCCGGAGCGGGGTGCGGTACGATGTCGAGCTGCGTCGCGGCCGGCAGCGGGCCACGGTGAGCATGGCCGCATCGTCGATTCCCTATCGGGTTTCCCTGGATCCCGGGGAGCATGTGCTGGCGACGGCCGCGGTTTCCCGCGGGTGCTCGGTGGAAGTCGCGGATTCCGGAGTGTACCTCGCGATGCCTTTCGCCTGGGACCGCGACAGCGCCGTCACACCAACCGAAGAGATCCGGGCCCAGGTCACCATTACCCCGGAGCACCGGCCCGCCAACCGCAAGCTTGCCAGCCGCCAGCACGCCCTGCCCAAGCGGCCCTCCCCGCTGGTGGACCGGCCGACTTCGGCCCGGTTGAGACAGACCTATCTGCCGGCGGTGAACCCCGAGAATGACGCATGGGATACCGTGCTTCCGGTCGGGACCGCCTGCGCTGCGGCGCCAGCGATCGGTGATTCCATGCTCCTCGCCACCGCCCGGGCGCGTAACGGCCGCTTCCTCGGCCTGCATGGCCCCGGACGGCAACCCGAGTACTGGCGGGTGGTCGGCAGCTCGGCGCACCTGGTCGTGTTATTCGACCGGCCTGCTCTCCTCAAGGCGAGAAGCTCCGGCATGGCGAAGCAGCGGCTGTTGACGTTCCTGAATGACTACGAGTCCACGATCCGGCCCTTCTTTGCCACCACGCTCCCCCGCTGGCAGCGGAAGGAACGGATTCCGATCCTGATGACGGACACCAGCGCCGCGGCGGCGCGGGGATATGCCTACCCGGGGTGGAACGCGGGCCCGGGCTGCGATGGCAAGCCCGCGACCAGCGATTTTATCTGGCTGGACGGCACCGCGCTCTTCCGGGGAACCCCGGTGCGGGAGGCGCGATTGCTTTCCACCGCGGCGCATGAGACGGCACACCTCTCGGACTTCGCGCGGGAGAAGTACGGATCGCACGGAGTTCAACGCCGGGAGTGGACCACGGAAGGGTATGCCGACGTGCTGCGCCATCTCTGGGTGCTCAATGGCCAGCCGCACCCGTTCACCAGCAACCTCGCCGTGTCCCCATTCACCACCACGCCTGAAGGGGCACGGGTGTATTCGCTCTGTGGCCTGGCGATTGACCGGCCCCGCCCCCGGGCCGTCTCTGGCGCGATCGACTATCCGATGGCCTGCCGCATGGTGAGCAGTCTCATCTCCCATGCCGTGGCTGCCGGCCAGCCCGAGGGCCGGGTGCTCGAAGAGTTCTCCGGGCTTCCCTCTCGCCAGACGTTTACCCAGATCAGCAACGAATTGAGCGGGGAATCCCTGACTCCGAACCAGGCGGTAGGGGAATGGCTGCTCTCCTGGTATGCCGACGAGATGCCCGGCACCAGCACGTCCATCCAGGATCCGATGTGGGACCTGCGCCGCTTCTTCCCCAGCTCCGCGCTGGTGGATGCGTACATTGCGAGCGGAGGTGGGGTCACCAGCCTCGTCCTGGATGAGCTCGATGCCCGCTACCTCCAGATCCAGGCGGGCCGCAATACCAGGATCGCCTATACCGCGCCGAACGGCGCTCCCCTGGCGACCACCCAGACCGATATGGCTCTACTTCGAGTGCGGTAGTGGGATCCCGCTGCCAAATGCGCTGATAGCAGATGGCAGGTGGCAGATCCGATTGCTATCTGCTCTGCTATCTGCTCTGCTATCTGCTATCTGCTATCTGCTATCTGCTATCTGCCTAGTGCGACAGGGAATCGACTCTCGCTCTCAATGGCTGGTTGTCCGGCTGCAGTTCGAGTGCCCTTCGATAGCTCACCACCGCCGCATCCCTCCGGCCAAGCGCCAGGTTGGCGTCCCCCTGAAGCTGGTACACTGAAGCAGCCTCCGGATTCACCTCCAGGTTCAAATTCGCGATAGTGAGCGCATCCTCCGCCCGGTTCTGCCGCAGGAGGTCGAACGCGACGCTATTGAGCGGCCGCTCCCGGAAGTCGAAGGCGAAGCTGCCGTAGTACCGGCGCTTGAGCTCGCGATAACCGTTGACCGCCGCCGGTATCCCGCTGTCCGCGACCAGCCCGGTCATCACCGATTCCATCGTCTGGGGCCGCGAGTTTCCCCGGTGGCAGGTGACGCACTGCACTTCGATGCGGTCGGCGTGGCTGTGCGCATCGCCCATGGCCATGTGATCGTGGCTGATGGTGTCGAGCTGGCTCAACCAGGTCTCGTTGATCGCATGCACCATCCGCAGCATGACCCGCGCGGTCCGCTTGGTCGGCTTCTCGTCCGACTTGAAGTCAAAGGTGGAAAACGGCGCCCCTTCCTGCCCGACATGACAGAACTGGCAACGAACGCCGAGTCCCAGGGCAAACCCCCGCATGACCTGCAACAGCTGGGGCCGGGTGATGTCGGCGGGGAGCACCTTCAGATTCTCGAACTTTTCGGGAATCTGGGCTCGGAGGGGAAGAACTAACAGCACGAGGAAAGCCAGGACCATGGCGGTGCGCCGGTTGGGCATGATTGCTCGCTCCTTTTTGCGGGGGATACGGGGTCCATCCGGACATGACAGGTATCACCCGCATCGGTTGACACTCTGCAATTGTGCCGGTGCTGTCCCGGGCTCATACTGTGGTCCCGGAGGATAACGGGCCACAGCGGTTCACCCAAACAGACGGAGGAATCCCCTAAATGGATTCCCGGCCGAGTACGACGGAGACAGTCGCCGAGCTGAAACAGGTGGTGAAGCACTACGGACCGGTCGCCGCGCTCGAAGGCATCGACCTCGAGATCCGTGGGGGGCAGGTCCTGGGATTGCTGGGCCCGAACGGCGCGGGGAAGACCACGGCCGTGAAGCTGTTGCTCGGCCTGGCCAGTCCGGACTCCGGCACGGTCCGGGTATTCGGCGGCGACCCGCGCCGCTCGGTCACCCGGCGGAGAATCGGAACCATGCTCCAGGTGGGCAAGGTTCCCGACACGCTGCGGGTGGGGGAGCACATCAACCTGTTCCGCTCGTACTATCCCTCGCCGTTGCCGATGGGGTCGTTGATCGAAGCGGCAGGCCTGGAGGGACTCGAGCGGCGCCGCTTCAGCGCGCTGTCCGGAGGCCAGAAGCAGCGGCTGCTCTTCGCGCTCGCGATCGCGGGAAACCCGGACCTGCTCTTCCTCGATGAGCCCACTGTGGGCCTCGACGTGGAGGCGCGCCGGACCTTCTGGACCCAGGTGCGAAAGCTGGTGGCCGAGGGCCGCACGGTGCTGCTCACCACCCACTACCTGGAAGAGGCCGATGCGCTGGCGGACCAGATCGTGGTCCTGAATCATGGGCAGGTGATCGCACGGGGAACGCCCGCGGAGATCAAGTCGCGCGCGGCGGCGCGGCGAGTGCGTTGCGTCACCCGGTTGAGCGTCAACGAGGTCCGCGCACTGCCCGGCGTGCAGGATGTCCGGCAGGACCGCAACGCCATCGAGATCTTCAGCTCCAGCGCTGAGCCGTTGGTGCGGGCCCTGCTCGACCGGGACACGACACTGTCGGAGCTGGAAGTCTCCAACGCAGGGCTGGAAGAGGCCTTTCTTACCCTTACCCGGTCCTCCGAGGAGGCAGTCGCGTGAACCCGGCCAGACCTTACGTCGCGGAAATCAAGTACGAATTCCTCAAGACCATCCGGCTGCCGGGGTACGTCATCCCGACGCTGCTCTTTCCGCTCATGTTCTACCTTCTCTTTGGTCTCGCGCTGGGGCCCAAGGCCGGGGGCGGGATCGAGGCTGCCACCTATCTGATTGCCACCTATGGGGCCTTCGGCGTGATCGGCGCCTCGCTCGTCGGGTTTGGCGTGAGCGTCGCCACGGAGCGGGGCCAGGGGTGGTTGCTGGTGAAACGGGCGAGCCCGATGCCTCCGATGGCGTACTTCGCCGCCAAGATCGCGATGAGCATGCTGTTCAGCCTGATCCTGGTCATCCTCCTCCTTACGCTGGGAACCGGTTTCGGCGGGGTCCACCTGTCGGTCTCGACCATGCTCGTACTGGCCGGTACCCTGGTGGCGGGTGCCCTGCCCTTCTGCGCCATGGGATTGGCGGTAGGTTATCTCGCGGGCCCCAACTCGGCCCCGGCCATCGTGAACCTGATCTACCTTCCCATGTCTTTCGCGTCAGGCCTGTGGATTCCAATGGAGGTACTGCCAAAGTTCTTCAAGGTCCTGGGACCCATGCTTCCGGCCTACCACTTTGCCCAGCTCGGCCTGGCCTCGCTCGGCTACGGCCAGGGATCCACCCTGGTGCACCTCCTGGTACTGGGCGGATACGCCGTGGGATTCCTGGTCGTGGCGATGATCGCTTATCGGCGGGATGACGGGAGAACCTCCGGCTGATGCGCATACGGCTGCTTCCCCCGGACGAGGAATGGGTCCAGTACGCCTGGCTGGTGTACCTCCCCAGCCTGTTCATAGCTCCCATCGTCACCCATGCGTCAATGCAGGGCTGGGCCATCACGATCGCAGGCGCGCTGGTCTTCCTGGTTCTCTATTTCAGAGCCCACTGGGTGTCGGCGTCGCGGGTGGTCTGGTACATCGCCGCCATGACAGTGCTCGGCGTCATCTATTCCCCCATCAACAACGGCGCGTTCGTCTTCTTCATCTATGCCTCGGGATTCCTGGGCCGGGTCAAACGGGTACGGCTTGGAGTCCAGCTCCTCCTGGGCATCATGGCGATCGCGGCGCTGGAAACGTGGCTGGCCCACCTGGGGCCCAGTTTCTGGATTCCCGGAATGGTGTTCACCGCCCTGGTTGGCGGGATCAATATTCATTTTGGCCAGGTCGGGCGGGCGAATGAGCTGCTCCGGATGGCCCACGACGAAGTCGCCCACCTGGCCAAGGTGGCCGAGCGGGAACGCATCGCGCGGGACCTGCACGACCTGCTGGGACACACCCTTTCGCTGATCATTCTCAAGTCCGAACTGGCCTCGCGCCTGGCGGACCGGGATCCCGCGCGTGCCGCGAAGGAGATTCGCGAAGTGGAGACGATCTCCCGGAAGGCGCTGGCGGAGGTGAGAAGTGCGGTGACCGGCTACCGGGCCGGCGGCCTCGCGGGCGAGCTGGCGAATTCGGCCAGGACGCTGGAAAGCGCCGGGCTCGCCGTGGAGACGACCGTGGACCTGGTGCAGCTGACGCCGGCGCAGGAGGGAGTGCTGGCGCTCGCGGTGCGTGAAGCGGTGACCAACGTGATCCGCCACGCCGGCGCGAGCCGGTGCCGGATCCGACTGGAACAAGTGGACGATCACTACCGCCTGGAGATCCAGGACGACGGAAAAGGCACCGAGGGAGCGGAAGGAGCCGGGCTCATGGGGATGCGGGAACGGGTGGAGGCCATCGGCGGCACGATTGCGCGCAATGGCTCGGCGGGAACCCGGCTGCTGGTGCGAATACCGATCATCGGGACCGTCTCGTGATCCGGGTCGTCATCGCGGAAGACCAGGCGATGGTGCTGGGCGCGCTCGCCGCGCTGCTGGAAGACGAATCCGATATCGAGGTGATCGGCCTGGCGAGGAATGGCCGGGAAGCGCTCGACCTGGCGCTGGAGAAACGGCCCGATGTCCTCATCAGCGATATCGAAATGCCGCTGATGACCGGTCTCGAACTGGCAGCCGCGCTCAAGGCACAGGCCCCCGGTATCCGGATCATCATCCTGACGACTTTTGCCCGGGGCGGATACCTGAGACGGGCAATCGAGTCCGGGGCCACCGGATACCTGCTTAAGGATGCCCCGGCAGCACACCTGGCCGGGGCCATCCGGCGAGTCCACGCCGGCGGCCGGGTGATCGACCCGGAATTCGCGGTGGAGGCACTGAGCGAACGGGATCCGCTGAGCGAACGGGAACGGCAGGTGCTTCGGCTGGCCGGAGAGGGAATGGAAGGCATCGACATCGCCGCAAACCTCGGGCTCTCCGAGGGAACCGTGCGGAATTACCTCTCCGAAGCGATTACCAAACTCGGCGCCGCCAACCGGGTGGAGGCCGCCAGGCTGGCGCGGTCCAAGGGATGGCTGTGAACCACCAACCAGGGAGCTGTCGAATGACTCGGGCCTATGCGTTGATTGCGCTGCTTCTCGCGAGCGTTTCTCCCAATGGACATCGACCGGTCAACGGCGAACCGGTGCTCTTCCGTACGGTCCGGGTGTTCGACGGCATCCGGATGCTGCCGGCGCAGGATGTCCTCATTGCCGACGGCAAGATCGCGCGAATGGGCCAGGGCATCGCGGCTCCGGCGGGTGCGCTGGTCATCGATGGGCGGGGCCGCACCCTGCTGCCGGGGTTGATCGACAGCCACACTCATATTTTCGAGAAGGGCTCGCTGGAAGAGGCGCTCGCCTTCGGGGTCACGACCGAGCTGGACATGTTCTCGGTGATCAAAGCGTCCAATGCGCTGAAGGCACTGGAGGCCACGCCGGAAGGCGGGAGCATAGCCGACTTCCGAACGGCGGGCACACTGGCCACCGCGCCCGGCGGCCACGGGACCGAGTATGGTCTCACGATTCCCACCATCGAACGACCCGAGGACGCGCAGGCCTTCGTGGACGCGCGCATCGGCGAAGGCTCCGACTATATCAAGATCGTCTACGATGACGGTCACGCGTACGGACTGCACATGCCGACGATCAGCCGGGCAACGTTGCAGGCATTATCCGACGCTGCGCACCGGCGCAGGATGATGGCGGTGGTCCACATCGGCACCCTGGCCGACGCCCGCGACGCGTTGAATGCCGGGGTGGATGGTCTCGTCCATCTTTTCGTGGACAGCATGCCCGATCCAGGGTTCGGCCGGCTTGCCGCGAGTCACCACGCGTTCGTGGTGCCAACGCTGTCGGTGCTCAAGAGTGTCACGGGTGTCAGCGCCGGCGCCGAGCTGGTGAAAGACAGCTCCCTGGCGCCCTACATCCGCCCGGAGATGGTCGAGAACCTGGGTCGCTCATTCACCCGGAGACCCAGCGTCACAATGCACTATGAGGCAGCGGCCGCCGCCATCCATCAGCTCAAGACGGCGGGTGTGCCGATCCTGGCCGGCACCGACGCGCCCAACCCGGGGACCGCGCACGGATCCAGTCTCCACGGAGAGCTGGCGTTGCTGGTCGAAGCCGGACTCACGCCGGTTGAGGCATTACAGGCGGCAACCTCGACGCCGGCGCGCGTGTTCCACCTGGCCGACCGGGGCCGGATCGCGATGGGATTGCGGGCGGACCTCCTGCTGGTCGAAGGCGATCCGAGCCAGGACATCAAGATGACTCGCCACATTGTCGGAGTGTGGAAGGCCGGCGTCGCGCTCGATCGCAATCGGTGGCGGGACCAGGTTGCGGCCCAGGTCCTCCAGTCGCAGGCCGGCGCCTCCCCGCCCGCCGGGATGGAAAGCGGGATGATCAGCGAATTCGATGACGGCACCACCAGCTCCGAGTTCGGAGCCGGGTGGGAATTATCCACCGACCAGATTGCCGGCGGGAAATCGGTTGGACGGATCAACGTCGTCTCCGGCGGAATCGGGGGATCCGCCGGCTCTCTCGAAGTCACCGGAATCATCGATCCCGCCCTGCCGTACGCGTGGGCCGGCGCGATGTTCTCGCCCGGGACCACGCCGTTCACCGCGACCGATCTCTCTTCCAAACCGGCGATCCGCTTCTTCGCCCGGGGCGACGGGAAGACCTATCGAATCATGGTGTTCTCCCAGGCCAAGGGACAGATCCCGCTGCAGCAGACCTTCGTCGCCGCCACCGAGTGGAAGGAGTACGTGTTCCCCTTCAGCGCATTCGACGGAATAACCGGAGACGACATCATGGCGGTGCTCTGGGTCGGCGGCCCGGCTGGGGGCCCGTTTTCGTTCCAGCTCGACGGGGTGAAGCTTGAATGACAAGCGTGCAGGGTGCAGAGTGCAGGGTGCAGAATCACAAACGTGCAGGGTGCCAGGTGCAGAATGCCAACCGTGCGAGCCCGGGAGGCCATACCTCGCGCCCTGCACGCCGCCCCCAGTACGCTTCTTCCCCTGCACCCTGCACCCTGCACCCTGCACCCTGCACTCTGCACGTTGTATGTTGTCTGCCTATGCGCATCGCCGTCGTCTTCGACACCCCCTGGTCCGGCTGGACCCCGGCCCAGCACTGGGAGCAGATGGAGAAGGAAGTAGTGACGTGGGACGACCGGGAGCCCGACATGGAGTACCAGATTGCCGACGCCCTCCGCAAGGCGGGGCACGAGGTGCTCCTGGTTGGCATTCATGACGACATGCAGGAACTGGCGGCGGCCCTGGCCGAGCTGAAGCCGGAGCTGGTGTTCAACGGTGCAGAATCCTTCCACGAAGCCGCGGACCTGGACTACCTCTTTGCGGGGATGATCGAAGCCGAGGGATACCACTATACCGGCTCTCCGCCGCTCGCCCTGCTGGTCACCCGCAACAAAGCCATGAGCAAGAAGGTCCTCGCCTACCACGGGATCCCGGTGCCCGCCTTTGGGACCTGGCGGCCGGGAGAGAAACCTCCCAGAGCCACCGACCTCCGGTTCCCGCTGATCGTAAAGCCGCTCTCGACCGATGCCTCCGCGGGAATCGCGCAGGCCTCGGTGGTGAGCGACGTGCCGTCGCTGGCCGAGCGGGTGGCGTTCGTCCACGAGCGGTTCGGGCAGCCGGCGATCGCCGAGGAGTTCATTGACGGGCGGGAGCTGTACGTGAGCATCGTGGGCAACGGGGACAAGCTGGAGATCCTGCCCATCACCGAGATGATTTTCGACCGGCGCAGGACCCGGCCGGAAGAACGGATCGCAACCCAGAGCGCCAAGTGGGACGAATCCTACCGGGATCGGAAGGGCATCAAGAACGTCTTTGCCCGGCCGATCTCGAAGGCGGCGCGCGGCCGCATCGAGGAGATCTGCCGCACCGCCTACCGGGCGCTCTGGCTCCGGGACTATGCCCGGCTGGACGTGCGACTCACCGACAGCGGCGAGGTCTGGTTCATCGAAGCCAACGCGAATCCCTTCCTGAGCTGGGGACACGACGTGGCCAATGCGGCAGAAAAGGCGGGCATGGACTACCCCGAATTCATCAACCGGATCGCCCGAGAAGCGGTGGCCCGCTATGAGTAAGCCGCGCCCTGTCGTGCGCCGGCGGCACCGGGAGCCCACCCCTCGGCCCGAGCTGCGCTGTGTGTGCGGCCATCAGTTGCAGCGCTTCTGGGACTACTGCCCCCACTGCGGCCGCGCGCAGCGTTGGGGGGATACGGCACAGGTGACCGGGGCGGAGTGCTACAACTGCGGCTGGGTGGTGAGCGACACGTTCTCCAACTGTCCCTGGTGTGGGGTCGACATCTACGAGGAAGGGGTGTCGAGCGAAGAACCCCTGAAGGCGCCGAAGGGTTTTCGGATGGACGCACGCTGCGACTGGGGTTGCGGCGGCGGCGTGCAGTACCCGATGCGCTACTGCCCCTGGGATGGCCGGGAGCAGGAGTGGAACGAGGACACCAGGTTTGAAGGCCTGTGTCCCCATTGCGGTCGCGGCGTGGACGACTGGATGAACACCTGCCCCTGGTGCGGGCACGACGCTACCGGGCGGGATCTCATCCCCCGCGCGCTGACCCGGGTGCGCCGGTTGCTGCTGGTCAGCCGGATCCTGGACTGGGGATATCGCATCCTGCTCCGGCCCGGCATTTCCGGGGTCGATCCCAAGTATCCCAAGATCGTCGAGATCGAGCAGCGCTACGTCGTGGGACCGGCCCGCCGGGAGGAGATCCCGTGGACCATGCTGGTGGGACTGATTACCCATGAGCTGGGGCACAGTTTCCTGTACCATCACTGGGCGTGGACCAGGACCGAACGGTTCAAGCGCGCGTTTGGCGAAGTGGACAAGGCGTACCGCGGCATGGACGACACCTGGGTCTACTTTCAGCGGAAGCGGATCGCGATCACGCCGACCAATCACGTGAGCGTCTATGCCTCGCGCCATCCGCAGGAGGACTTCGCGGAGACCTTTCGGTTCTACGTCACTCGGCGGGGCAAGATGCGCGAGCTGTTTTCGGAGTTCGGGCAGAAGCGCAAGGGCGTGCAGGTCTATGAGAAATTCCTGGTGCTGCGGGATTATCTCCGGCAGTTGAGAGGGTGGACATAATACCACAGATGACACAGATACATCAAGATTACACAGATACATCACAGACTACACAGAGACATGAAGATGGCAGCCGACCCACCGGATCATTTCCACGATAAGAACAACCACTATTGGTAGAGCTGCAAGGTTGGATGCAATCTCTGTGACTCGGTGTCTCTGTGGTTGGCTGTTTTCTATGCCAGCATGAGATCCGCGAGCGACAAAGACGTGAAGCTACAATCGCGAGCCACGCTTTCTGTCGCGAAAACGCGAAAGAGCGAAAACGCGAATTACCTTCAATAGTCCATGACTAGAACCATAAATCCTCTTCGCGCTTTCGGCAGTTTGTCGCGCCTTCGCGATTGGCAGCTCAGCCTCGCACTTGTACCCACACTACTCGCACTCGTCGCTCCACGCATTCAGGCCCAGGCAATCCACGACAGCAATGTCGCCATCATGATGCGCGATAGCGTGGTACTCCGGGCCGACGTATGGCGTCCGGCCGGCGACGGACCCTTCCCGGTGCTGGTCTATCGCACACCCTACGGGAAAACCTCAGCGGAGGGAGGATACAAAACCTTTTCCAAAGCCGTGGAACGGGGTTACGCCGTGGTCATCCAGGATGTCCGGGGGCGCTACGCGTCCGCGGGCGAGTTCAATCCCTACCGCAATGAAGGACACGATGGATACGACACCATCGAGTGGGCCGCGGCACAGTCCTGGTCCAATGGAAGCGTAGGCACCTTCGGCCTGTCCTACCCGGGCGCGGTGCAGTGGCTCGCGGCCGTGGAGAGCCCTCCCCATCTCAAGGCGATGGTTCCCGCCATGACGTTCTCCCGCCCCGAGACCTTCTTCTACTCCGGCGGTGTGTGGGACCTGTCCTGGATCAGCTGGGCCTGGTACAACATCGCGCCGGATGCCCTGGAACGGCTGGGCCGGCCCCTGACCGATGAGCGGGTGTCGGCGGCCTGGGACGCGAACGGCGAAACCTGGCTCCATTACCTGCCGCTCAACCAGCTGGAGGCGCTTCGCGCCGCGGCGCCATGGTACTACGAGTGGCTGGACCATCCGCCGGCGGACCCGTGGTGGGATTGGGCCGACATCACCACGCGATATCGAAAGACCAACGCCGCGGTCCTCAACATCTCCGGCTGGTACGACGAGGGGTACGGCCCAACCGGCGCCATCGAGAACTTTCTCGGACTCCGCGCCGCACGAGCCGGGCGGCCATCCAGGACTCAGCTGGTCATCGGTCCCTGGCCACACGGAGTCAGCGGAATCGGACGAAGCAAGGCTGGCGACCGGACCATGGGAGCCAACGCGGCGCTCGACTACGACGAGCTGGTGCTGAGCTGGATGGATCGCTACGTGCGCGACATTCGGAATGGGATCGACACCCTGCCCCGGGTACGGGCCTATCTGATGGGTGCCAATAAGTGGCTGACCGGCAACCGCTGGCCCCTGCCCGGGACCGGTCCGCTGCCGCTCTATCTGAGTGGCGGCGATTCGATCGCGCCGGACGGACGGCTGGTCCGGAGCCGTTCCCGCGAAGATGAGGCGTTCAGCGTCTTTTTCTCCGACCCGGAACACCCGCTCACCGATCCCTACGGCGATGCTTCCGGCGCCCATGACTACAACCGTCTCACCGGCCGCACCGACATGCTGAGCTTCGACACCGCTCCGCTGGACAGCGCGGTGGACGTCCTGGGCTCGGTGACGGCCGACCTCTATTTCAGCGTGGACAATCGCGACACCGACTTCTACGTCCGACTGATCGATGTGGCGCCTGATGGCACCGCCTACAACCTGATGCATCCCGGGCTCACCGTGCAGCGGGCCAGCGCCCGGAACAGCACTGTGAGTCCGGAGCTGTTAGTCCCCAACCAGGTTTATCATCTCCAGCTGACGAGAATGCTGACCGGCAATCGGTTCCTCCCCAGCCACCGGATCCGGATCCAGGTCTCGGCGTCGTTCTTCCCCTGGTTCTCCCGCAACCTGCACACCGGTTACTCGGATATTACCGGGGACGTCATGGCGCCGGCGAGAATTACCGTGTACCATGACCGGACGCATCCTTCGAGAATCACGTTGACGGTAAGGCAGTAAGGCGGCAGGGCGGCAGGGCGGCAGGACGGCAGGACGATCATGTACCATCAGCCATCGGCTATTCAGCTATCAGCTATCAGCTATCAGCCATCAGCTATCAGCCATCAGCTATCAGCCATCAGCCATCAGCCAGAGAGCAAACATGGGTATCGCGGAATCGATGTTGCCCGAATTCGACCAGGAGATGAAAGGGACGCGGGCCATGCTGGAACGGGTTCCGGAAGACAAGCTCGACTGGAAACCGCACGAGAAATCCTTCCCCTTGGGTTACCTGGCGACCCATATCGCTCAGCTGCTTTCGTGGACGAAAGCGATATTTGAGCAGACCGAGTTCGACCTTGCTTCGCCCGAGCTGGAGAAGCAGCGACCAGAGCCACCCAGGACCCGGCTGGAGATCGTGCAGCGATTCGAACGCAGCCTGGCGGAGGCGCGGCAGGCGCTGGCCAGCGCGCGCGACGCCGACTTCATGGTCCCCTGGACGCTTCGGATGGGGGACAGGAAGATCATGACTCTGCCGAGGGCGGCGATGTATCGGACGATGGTGATGAGCCACATCATCCATCACCGGGCGCAGCTCACCGTGTACTATCGACTGGTCGGGACGCCGGTCCCCGGGCTTTACGGGCCGACCGCGGACGAGCCGATGTGATCCAGGGGCGCACGCTGTGCGCCCCTGCTACGACGCCGGCGGAGGCTCCAGAATCGCCCGCCCGATCGTATTGGCATCGGTGCCGAACCAGATGCTGTGGCTCGGCCGGTGATAGATCATGTGCCGAACGGTGCCGCCGCCGCTCTTCGCGATCGGGGTGACACTGAAGAACCGCTCGGTGCGGGGATCGAACCCCACCAGCCGGTTGGGCTGCGGTCCGGTCTCCACGAACCAGAGCCGGTCCCGGTCGTCCACGGTCATGGCATACGGCAATGACACGGCACCAGAAGGCGCGGCCCATTCCCTCACCTGCCCCGTCGCGGGGTCCAGCCTGCCGAGGTATCCCCGGGTGTAGTCCACGTACCAGACCTTGTCATCCGAGGTGATCGCGATTCGCCGGTCCCTGGTGCGGGCATCAGGCAGGGTGTATTCCCGGAGCGCCATCGTGGCCGGATCGATGGTCCCGATCTTGTTAGTGCCGAACTGATTGAACCAGACCTTGCCTCTCGAATCGGTGCTGATGCCGTAGGGCCTGGCGTTCGGCGTCGGCAGGCGGACCAGGCGCACCTGTCCGGTCCCGGGATCGAGTCGCCCGACGACGCCCGACTGCTGCGCGGTGAACCAGGCAATCCCGGCCCGATCGAAGGTGAGCGTGTGCGGATCGGTTACGTCGGCCGGCAGATCGAAACGCTGGATCTGCCCGTTGGCCGGGTCCAGACGTCCGATCATTCCGTTTCGATTTCCGGTGTACCAGACCATCCCATCCGGTCCGACCACCACGTTGTGCGGGTACGTCCCGCTATCAATCTCGAAGCGCTTGAACTGCCCCGACCCGGGCTCCAGGTTCGCCACGTAATTCCCCTCCTGGCCCACGAACCACACCTTCCCCTGGCGGTCGAGGAAGGGATCGCGCGGGCGGGTGCCGGCCCAGGGTACCGTCCATTCGGTGATGGCGACGGTATCGGGCGCCTGACAGAGAAGCGATGAGGGTGACGCCTGAGCAAACAGGGCGAGAGCGAAGAGATAGGATGTGCGCGTCATACTCAGCTCCTGTGATAGTCACTACTGATCCAACCTAATATTAGACTCCGAATAGAAAAGCTCACCACGGAATCACGGAAAACACGAAGATTGCACGGAAAGGATGATTCCGTGCAACCTCCGTGAACTTCGTGTTTCCGTGGTGAGCTTCTATTGCTTGATGCTATCCGGCACCATGGCCGTTACAGTGTCCGTCTCGATGGGGCGCGGCAGGTTGTCCTTCCACATGCCGATCTGGATCCGGAACCCTTCCGCCTGCTCATCCACGCTGAACGTGTCGGTCGAGTCCACCACCAGCGCGGTCACCCGGTCCCGGTTTACCGTCGCCTTGCTATAGCTGCTGTCGGAAGCCAGCGCAGCCTCGTAGGCCTGCTTCGCCAGCACCAGGTGCCCGGTCCGCTCCAGTGCCATGCCCAGGTTGTTCTGGAAGACCGGTGCGGTACCGCGCAGCTGGACCGCACGGGCGAGGGGCGCCAGGGCCAGTTCAGGATTGCCCTCGTCGAGATAGAGCACGCCCAGGTTGTTCATCGACCACACGTCGCGGTCGTCGATCGCCAGCGCCTGCTGGTAGGCCGAGATCGCGGAATCAACCTCGCCCTGGGCCTGGAACGCCCGGGCGATGACTCGGCGGGCGTCGCTCGAGGTGGAGTCGAGCACCAGGGCCTTATGCGCCTCTTCGAGCGCCTCGTGCTGTCTGCCGAGGTCGATGTACACCCGCGCCAGGTTGACATGGCCCCTGGGATTGGTCGAGTCCAGCGCGATGGAGCGCTCCAGCGCCTGGGCCGCCCGGGCGAAATCACCGCTCTTCCAGGCCGCCAGGCCCAGCATGTAGTGGCCGAACGAATTCTCCGGCCTGGTGGTGACATACGCTTCGAAGATGGCGCGCGCGTCGCCGAAGCGGCCCTGGGCGTAGGCGCTCTCGCCGTCCTCATAGCTCGAGGACACGACTGGGGCCGACCCGCTGACGGACGAGACCGGCGTTGGTGACTCGGTGCCGCCGGCCGTGACAGCGGGAGTGGACTCGGTTCCGTCAGAAACAACGGTGTCCTTCGACGTGCCGCTGCAGGCTACCAGGGTGAGGGACAGGGCAAGCGCGGCAACGAAGAGCCGGTGCTCGTGAGACAGCCTCATGGTGCGGGTCATACCTTCCTCCTCGAATGGGCGCCGGAGCGCCGGTTGGGTGAAACGGGGCTGGCAGAGAGAAAGGCAAACCGGTGACCGTCACAACCATGCTGACCCTGTGGCGTAGAAGTTGTTGTCGGGACGATGTTTAGCGAAATAGGCCGGGGACCTGAGGTGGGCCCTGGGTGTCCGGGGGGACACGACGGTATTCACGGGCGCGTGTCCGGGCGACCACGTCTTGCGGTTTTTCGATCGAGTTCGCGTTCCTTCGGTTACCAGGCCCAAGCCTGTCGAGGCGATATTCTTTTTCGGGGGGGGCCCCCCGAGTCGGTGCTTTTCAGGCTTCCGGGTTCGTCTACTGCAAGACCACTCTCAATTCCCGGTCACAGGAACCACGTTGAAGCCATCAAGTACGATCGCGGTCCTGCTCTTCCCGATTGCCCTCGCGTCCTGCAGCGACGCGACCGGGCCTTCACCGAAACCCAGCCTCTCCACGCTCGCACTCGGCACCAACACGGCGTGTCGAGTGCAGGCCGGTTCGATCGGGTGCTGGGGACGTGGGGTCGAGGGTCAGCTGGGTATTGGCCTGGCTCTGCCCGACACGACGCCGGCAGTGATCCCGGGCGCGCCAGCGCTGACGTCACTGGCAGGTGGATCCACCCACATGTGCGGGCTGGAGGCAAACGGCGCAGCGTGGTGCTGGGGCAGCGATCTCATGGACGAGCTCGGCAGCTCGGTAACCGACGAGCAGTGCGGATCCACCACCTGCCAGACGACGCCGGTGCTCGCCGCGACCGGGCTCCGGTTCCGTGAGCTCGCCCTGGGGAACAATTTCACCTGCGGACTGGCGACCGACGGTAAAGTGTATTGCTGGGGATTGAACGACACCGGCCAGCTGGGTAACGCGAGCACGGGTACCAGTTGCGGCGGACTCCGCTGCTCCGCCGACCCCGTGGTCGCCGCGGGCGGCAAACAATTCAGCGCGATCACCGCCGGCCTCTCCCACATCTGCGCACTCGACCGGGACGGTGTCGCATGGTGTTGGGGGTATGAGGCGCTACCGATCCCGAACGGCCATCCGAATCCCTCATTTCTTCCCAACCCCCGACGAGTCACTGGCGCACCGCCGCTCATCCGGATCAACGCAGGCGGCTACCACACCTGCGCACTCACGGAGAGCGGCGCGGCCTGGTGCTGGGGCATCGATGCGCTGGGGGCAGGGCCGTCACCCCTCGAAAGCGCCAAGCCCGTCCTGGTGGACGGCGGTCACGATTTTGTCGAGATCGCCTCCGCACGTTTTACATCTTGTGGCAGGGATCGTTCGGGAGCGGTGTTCTGCTGGGGGCCCAACACCAGTGGAGAGGTGGGCAATCAGCCGGTGGGATCCACCAGCCGGTTCGATTCGCCGGCCAGGATCTCGGGCTCCTTCCTGTTCCGATCACTGGCTCCGGGCGGGAGCACGTACTGCGGGATTACCGACGCGGGAGAGACGGTCTGCTGGGGGCGAGGGGTGGAAGGAGAGTTGGGGTCAGGGCATGCGAACTCCACCGTGCCCATCGTGGTCGACGACGGGTGACCCGTTCGCTTCAGCCCATGGGCTCCTGTCGCTTCACCCCGAGCCTCCGCATGATCTTCAACAGGCTGGCATGATCCGCCAGCCCCAGCTCCTCCGCCGTCCGGGTGATCTTCCAATCGTTCCGCTCCAGCGCGCCCAGGACAATCCGCCGTTCGGCCTCGGCGCGGAGCGCCTCGAAGCTCGACACGTCGGATTCTGGTGAGCTTCCCGCCGCACCACCGATTTCCGCCGGCAGATGCTCCACCCTGATCATCTCGCCATCCGCCATCACCACCATTCGCTCCACGATGTTCCGCAGCTCGCGCACATTGTTCCGCCGCCAGTCGTACGCCACCAGCCGCTCCTTTGCCTCGCCGGAGATCTGCTTGGGCAGAACCCCGAACCGGCGACAGACCTCGTCCAGGAAATGCTCGGCCAGCGGGACGATATCGTCCCGCCGTTCCCGGAGCGGCGGCACCGCGATCACCTGGACGTTGATCCTGTAGAAGAGATCCTCCCGGAATTCACCGGCCTTGACCATCTCCTCGAGGTTCCGGTGGGTCGCGGCGAGCACCCGGACCTGCACCGGGATGGGCTTGTTGCCGCCGACTCGCGTCACGGTACGGTCCTCCAGCACCCGCAGCAGCTTGGCCTGCACCGCCGGGGGCAGGTCGCCGATCTCATCGAGCATCAGGGTTCCTCGATCGGCAACCTCAAAGGCGCCCTTGCGCATGCCGACAGCGCCGGTAAAGGCGCCCCGTTCGTGCCCGAATAGCTCGCTCTCCACCAGGTGCTCGGGCAACGCCGCGCAGTTGATGGCGACGAACTGGCCGGTGGGATTGGCGCCCAGCCGATGCAGCTCCCGCGCGACGACCTCCTTGCCACTCCCACTCTCGCCCAGGATCAACACGGTACTCGGCACCGGCGCCACCCGCGCGATGATCTGCCGGGTCCGTTCCATCGCGGCGCTGTGGCCGAGCACGGTGGACTCCCTCAGCCGGCGCTGGAGGATTCGCACCTCGCGGCGCAATTGGGCCCGCTCCAGCGCGCCGGCGATTTCCTGCACCACCCGCTCCATCGGTTCCGCCTTGTCGATGAATCCGGCGGCGCCCAGCTGCACCGCCTGCACGCAGCGGTCGTAGTTCCCGGTGCCGGTGTACACGATGATGGGAGTCTCCACGCCGCGGTGCTTGAGGACTCGCAGCACTTCAAAGCCATCCATCCCCGGCATCTCGAGATCGAGGATGAGGCAATCCACCTCCCCGCCGCTCACGCCTTCAATCGCCGCGGGGCCGTTGGTGGCGACCCGGACCTCGTAGCCGGCGAGGCGCTTGAGATCGTAGGCGTACTGCTCCGCCATCGCGGCGACATCGTCAACGATCAGGAGGCGCGTCATACCGTCTCTCCCCCGGGTGCGGCCGGCAGCTCAACGATGAACCGGCTTCCCTGCCCCAGCACCGTTTCCACCCGCAGCGTGCCGCCCAGGTCGGAGACCAGTCTCCGGACCACCGAGAGTCCGAGCCCGGTACCCCCGTCCTTCGTGGTATAGAAGTCATCGAAGGCGCGGTTCAGCTCCTCGCGGGACATGCCGCGCCCCGAGTCACTAACGCAGATCCGGACCCGGGGTGGCGGTCCGGCAACCGGTTCGCTCAGCATGCCAAGAGTTCCTGCCTGTCCCAGCATCGCATCGAGCCCATTGGTGACCAGGTTTTCCAGGATTCTTCGCAGGACGATGGAATCGGACTGGACCGGGGGGAGCGTGGAAGCGAACCGGGTCTCCACCCTGATGGCCCCGGCCGGTATGGCCTGAGCGATCTCGCGCATGATCCCATTCACGTCGCTCCGGCCCCGGTCCAGGGTTGGGGAGAGCCTGGCATAGTTCCGGGCCAGGGTATCAAGGTATTCGATGCTCGAATCCAGCGTCGCGGAGCGTTCCTTGAATATGCCCGCGAGGTTTTCCGGCTCCCGCTCCGCCACCTGGCCCAGGTGCCGCAGCACGTGACGGATCGGCGCGAGTCCGTTCTTCACATCGTGATTGATCTGGCGCGCCAGGTCGCCGACCGCGGCGCGGCGTTCCGCTTCGCGCAGCCGCATCGCGCTGCCGCGAAGTCGCTGAGTCATGGCGTCGAGCAGCCGGGAAAGCGATCCGACCTCGTCATCCCGCTCTGTCGCGAAATCCTGGTCCAGCCGGTCCAGGTCCACCTGCGCCGTCTTCTCGGCGAGGAGGGCCAGGGGCCGAGACATCCGGGCCGAAAGCCAGGCCGCGATCACCAGCGTCGTCAGAATCGTGATGACCAGTGCGACCAGGAACCAGCGGTCAACGCTCCTGCGCAGCTCAACCAGCGGCCCCAGGTCCCGGAGCATGGCAATGTCCGCCGAATCGGGCCCGTCGGTCACCCGGACCCGACTCAAGTCAACAAAGGGGAAACGAACCGAGCCGGCAATTTCACTGGCGTCCGGCTTCGAGTCGCCGGGCAGATAGAGCCGGGCCGAAATGCCGCTGGTGCTGGAGAGTCCGGCGAGGCTGGCCGAATCGATTCCGCGGCCACCGGTCAGCTGAAACAACCGGTCGGCTACCCGGAATGAATCCACACTGGCCAGAGCAAGGACAGTGCTGTCCGGGGTCGCGGCCCGCACCAGCACAGTCCCCTTCAGTGTTGCCGACGCCAGCGGTGCAACCTGGTCGAACTGGTTTCGAAAGTGACCGGAAGAGATCACCCGGCCGGTGCTGTCCTGCAGCTCGAGCACGGCAAACCCGCTCGCCCGCATGTTCTGTGATCCCCAGTCGAGCAGCCAGGCCCGGGCCACGGTATCGCCGGCCAGCTCGGCGAGCCGGAACCGGTTGTCGCCGCCGAGGTCCGCGGCCATGGAGCGCAACCGCTCGCGGGTGGTCCGCCCCTGCTGCCCGAGCTGGCTTTGCACCGAGGCGACCGCACCGGCGACCTGGCTATCAACCTGGCTGCTCAGCCGGCGGGTCATCTCCCGGTGCACGCCGTACAACATGAGGCCCAGGGGGATGGTCGCCGCGAGCGCTATGCCGATGAGCAGACGGCTCCGGAAGCTCACGGGCCCTCGGCCGGATTGAGCCGAACCATGCCATCGGCGTCCAGCAGCAGTGCCGGCACGCCGCGCCGGGTGATGACGAAGGTTCGGAGATCCACCAGCGGATCGATCCGGGATCCCGCCGGCCATCCCGTGATGCCATCGCAGGAGACTGGACGCTGGCGCGGAAGCAGGAGCACCAGGGCACTGGGTGATCCGGCCACCATCGCCGAATCGAGGTTACTGATCGCAATGGTCCGCGTCCCACCAGTCGGGGCCACGGCGGCGAGTCGTTCCGCCAGCGCCTGCGCCATCGAGTCACTCCTCAGGAAGCCGATGATCGGCCCGCCCCGAGGATCGGTGGCCGGGTGCCGCACCGTGGTGAGGCAGGAGAGGCTGTCCCACCAGAACGGTGGCAGGGCCGCACGAACCTCGCCCGGGACGACGCCGCTTTCCAGGCCCCGCCGGGTCTCGTCGCTCACCGCCGCGACCGGGCCAGGCGGTGGCGTGACCAGCACATAGGTCTGATCCCATGCGACGCCCACCGCGCTGAACTCGCTGCGATTCCTGGCGTAGGCTACCGCCGCCGCCTCGCGGGTGATGACAATATCGGCGGGGCTCACCTGACCCGCTCGCGGAAAATCCAGTGCGTCTCGCGGATCCACGCCGGGCCGGAGCTGCTCAACCTTGATCACCGGCCTGGTTCCAGTCACCGGCACCAGGTACGACAAGGTACTGACCGGCCCTCCGCGGGGTGTGGCCAGGTAGCGGAGACGAAACGCGCCACCAGGAATCCCCAGGCGCGGGTCGGCAAACTCTATCGGCAATTCCGCATACCCGCGATCGAGGCGCACCCGGAGCCGCAGCGAATCCACCGGTTCCACCTGGAGAATCGCGGGCCAGAGCCACAATCCACCGTTCCGCAACGCCTCCCATCTGTCCCGCACCGTGCCGGCGGTCATACCGCCGTTCTCCACAGGGCGGAGTTGAAAGACCCAACTCCTCCCGCCGTCCTCGGCGCTCCACTGGGTGGCCAGCTCGGGGCGCAGGGCACCGGCGCAGTCCAGTCTGACGAGAGTGGAGTTCCGATGGCGCGCCAGGAACCGGTCGTTCTCCGGCGGGGCCAGGGCGACAACGACGGTGTCGAGCGGCGTGCCCGCCGTATCCGCCGCGGTGAGACAGGCATCGCCGACAGGGGAGGGTCTTCCGGGCACACAGGCCGAGAGCAGCAGGAGGCCCACGGCCGTGGTCCATGCACCGGAACGTATGAGAGTCATTGAGTGGGCAATCTAACTGATCCGATGTGGTTTCCTTTTGCCACGAAAACACGAAAGGAGGAAAACACGAAGTACCGTCACTTCAACTCAGCTTCGTGCTTTCGCAATTTCGTGTTTTCGTGGCAAAAGGGGGTCACACAGGAACCGGCGGCTCTTCTCCCGTGGCGCGGCGGTAGATGTCCTGCACCGACGTCAGCGTGTCGGCCTCGGCCGCCGTCTTGTCGTCGCGATAACCCCGCACCCGGGCAAAGCGAAGCGCCAGCTTGCCGGGATACTGCGGGCTCACCTGCACATCGTTGAAGGCCACTTCGACCACCAGCTCGGGTCGCACATACACCGTATGAGCATCGCGGTTTGTCTCCAGCGCCAGCAGCTGGCGGGTCTGCCACACCAGCGTTTCGTCGGTCAGTCCCTTGAAGGTCTTCCCCAGCATGACGAACCCGTTCCCGGCCGGATCGCGGGCACCCAGGTGCAGGTTGCTGAGCCAGCCCCGCCGCCGTCCATGGCCCCACTCGGCGGCCAGGACGACGAGATCGAGGGTGTGGGCCGGCTTCAGCTTGAGCCAGCGCGAGCCGCGCCGCCCGGCCTCATAGGGCGACTCCAGCGCCTTGGCCATGATGCCCTCGTGACCGTGGGCCAGCGCGGAATCCAGAAATGCCTGCGCGTCATCGATGGAATCGGTGATGAGGCGAGGGACCAGCAGGTCCGGAGGGACCAGCTCCTCCAGCACTTTCACCCTGGCCTTGAGCGGCTCGTCGAGCAAGGGAGTGCCGTCTATCCAGAGGATGTCAAAGAAGAATGAGGCCAGCGGCAGCTCGCTGCGTAATCCCTCGATATCCAGCTTGCGGCCGAATCGCCGCATGGTGACCTGGAAGGGGTACGGCGAGCCATTCGGCCGGAGGGCGATGGCCTCACCGTCGAGGATGATCTCCCGGGCGGGCAGCCGGAGGGCGGTCTCCACCAGCTCCGGCACCGCGGCGGTGACATCGTTGAGCCGGCGGGAGAAGACCCGGACCTCGTCGCCCCGCTTGTGCACCTGCACCCGGGCGCCGTCGAACTTGAACTCGAGCGCGGCGCGGCCAAGCTGGCCGATCGCATCGGCCACGTCCGCCGCGGTTTCGGCCAGCATGGGCAGAACCGGGCGAAACAACTCGACCGCATACTGCGCGAGCGCCGTGCTCCCCCCGGTCAGCGCGGTCCGGGCGACCAGCGGAAGGTCCCCGGTCGTCATCGCGGCCCGGCGCACCAGGTCGGCCGGTACCTCCGCGGCCCGGGCAACCGCCTCCATCACGACTCCATCCAGCGCGCCCTGGCGCACCTCGCCCGCCATGAGGCCGGCCAGAAACTGCTGCTCGTCCCGCGACGCCTGGCTCAGCAGCGCGGAGAGTACTCGTGCCCGTTCGCCGGCGGATCCCTTTCCGCTGATGCCGGTGAGTGATTCGAAGGTCGCATCGACCTGGTCCAGGGTCAGGAGCGGAGACTCGGTGGCGCGCTCCGGCATGGAGCCGTGGATGGTGGATGGGCCGATGCCAAGCCTGGATTGGCGGAGGGTACCGGTAAGGAAGGAGACCGCGATTTCAATCTGGTCGGGCGGCAACTGGCTGAAGAACTCGGCCAGCACACCGGTCTTCTCCAGCCGGCCGGAAGTGGCCGCTACCCGGCGCGAGGTCTCGACCAGCAGGGCAAGCTTCATTCAGGTCACCGTAAAGGACCGGAAGGTATGGACTTGGGGAAGGGGCGGAATATTGGTTCTTCCCCGGTAAACCGCAACTTAGACCGAGAAGTCCCGTCGCGTTGAAAGCTTCTCAGTCGGGTGGGCTTCCGTTAACATTCCAATAATACCCACCCCAAGGAATCACCGATGGGATTTTTCGCCTGGACCGGCGTGGTGGTCGGTGCATTCATCATTCTATTCATCATCCAGGTGGCATATCTCTCCGCGGTATTGAAGTGGGAGCACGAGCGAACCATCGGCCTGGCCTACTACGGACTGCCTCCGGCCCAGCGGGCGAAGTTCAAGCGGACCCTCAAGCGACACGCCATTCTCCTGTCCCCAATCCTGTGGTTCTCCGGCAAGACCAAGCTCAGGTTCCAGAAGGCGAGCTTCACCCACCGCGGCATTGCCGCCCCGATGGGAAGCTGTAACCCGGAAAGCTTCGCCAAAGCTGACACCTATCAGCCGACTCCGGCGGACGTGTTCGTGGTGACCCAGATGAAATGTGGGACCACCTGGATGCAGCACGTGGTGTACCAGGTCCTGTTACGGGGCCGGGGCGACCTGGTGGAGTCGGGGACCGCGCTCTACGCGGTGAGTCCCTGGATCGAGGCACTCAAGAGCGTGCCGATCGAGCAGGCGCCGACCCTCGGCACCGAACGTCCTTCCCGTATCATCAAGACCCACCTGCCCTCGGAGTTGTGCCCCTGGAGCCCGGCGGCGAAATACGTCTACGTCGCCCGGCATCCGGTCTCCTGTTTCGCCAGCTGCATCGACTTCGTCAACACCAACGTGGGAGCCATGGCCCCCGCCATGCCGGTGTTCGAGGAATGGTATTGCTCACCCCAGCTGATGTGGTGGGGAACCTGGCCGAACCATGTGAAGGGATGGTGGGAGCAGGCCCAAGCCAACTCCAACGTGCTGTTCATTCACTTTGAAGACATGAAACGGGACCTGCCCGGGGTGATCCGCCAGGTCGCAAGTTTTCTCGGGATGAAGCCGCTCAGCGAGGCCGAGGTGGTGCTGATCGCGGAGAAGTGCGGCTTCCGGTACATGCAGGAAAACCAGGGCGCGTTCGAGATGCACCCGCCCCACCTGCTGGCGACCAACGCGGATTTGTTCGTGCGGGGGAGTTCGGACCGGCACAAGGACGTGCCGGCGGACGTGCAGGGGAGAATCGCGGCGTGGGCGGCGCGGGAAGTGGAAGGCAGCAGCTTCCCGCTGGGGAAGGTTTATCCGGACGTGATCGGGCGGTAAGGCGGTAAGCCGGTAAGTAATCGGGCTGTCATCCCGAGCGCAGCGAGGGATCTCAAAGGCGCCCAGGCTGGAACCCCAAGGTACACTCGGCAGTCGAACTTGAGATTCCTCGCTCCGGCTCGGAATGACAACCAGCCGTCCTATCGCCCTGCCGTCCTGCCCTCAATGATCTCCCGCGTCAGCTGCGCCAGCCGCTCAATCAACGCTTCCAGCTCGATGGTCCGCTTCTTCGTCGTGCGGTGATACACGGTGCGGGCGAAGAAGTAGGTTCCCGTGAGCCACATCGGTACCAGGAATATCAGGGCCAGCGGCGCGTTGAGCGCGCCGGCCGTGATTCCGACAACCGGACCCATCCCACCGCCACCCATCCCGCCACCGATCCCGCCGTAAATTGCGCCGACCATGGCGTTGAGATTTTCGAAGACGGTAATGCGGGTCTTGCCGCCCCGCACCGTCACCACAACTTCCATCTCGCGGTGCAACGACTGGCTCCGGGAGGGGGACCAGGAAAAGGAACGCCCCAGCTGGCTCACCTGT
>JBDTTZ010000391.1:0-4062 GCA_040008015.1 Gemmatimonadota bacterium | reverse complement strand
CCCCCGTGGCTTTCATCGTGTCCCGCACGTTCTCCGCCGACTTGTGCAGCTCGGCCTTTTCATCCGCGCTCAGCTCGATCGCCACGATCTCTTCCAGCCCCTTTGCGCCCAGCCGGCAGGGCACACCGCAGAACACATCCTTCAACCCGTACTCGCCCTGGAGCCAGGCCGAGCAGGGGAGAATCCGCTTCTTGTCCAGCGCAATGGCTTCGACCATCTGGACCGCAGAGGCGCTGGGCGCGTAATAGGCCGAGCCGGTCTTGAGAAAGGCGACGATCTCCGCGCCGCCGTTCCGGGTCCGGGTGACGATGGCATCCAGTTTGTCCCGGGGCATCAGCTGGTTGATCGGGATTCCACTCACGGTAGTGTACGAAATGAGCGGCACCATGGTATCGCCGTGCCCGCCCAGCACCATCGCCTGGATGTCCTGCACCGAGACGTTCAACGCCTCGGCGAGGAAGGCCCGGTAGCGGGCGGTGTCCAGCACTCCGGCCATGCCGATGATCCGCTCCCGGGGGAAGCCGCTCGCCTTCATGGCGACATAACACATTGCGTCGAGCGGGTTGGACACCATCACGATGATGGACTTGGGGGCGACCCGCTTGATCTCCGCCGCGACCGAAGCGACGATGCCCGCGTTGGTCTTCACCAGGTCGTCCCGGCTCATCCCCGGCTTCCGCGCGATGCCGGCCGTCACCACGAAGACCTCGGAACCGGCCGCGGCCTCGTAGCTGTTAGAGCCGATCACCCGGGTATCGAAGCCCTCGACCGGCGCCGATTGCCACTGGTCCAGCGCCTTTCCCTGGGGAACTCCTTCGACCACGTCCACCATGACCACGGTGCGGGCGAGATTTTTCTCGGCCAGCCGCTGGGCCGCGGTCGCTCCAACGTTGCCGGCACCGACTACCGTGATCTTCTGCAGCATGAGAGTCTCAGGTGTGGAGTCTGTGAGGGATGAAAAGGGGTCCGCCGAGACGGGGGATGGACCGGCGGAAAGTAATACGGTGTTGAGGGTTAGGCTACATCGGCGTGCCCGTTGATCGCCCTTGATAGAATATTGATGCCGCCCGGCTAGAGCTGAGACCGGAGCAGGCTTGCCAGGCGCTCCTGCGCCCGCTCCCGGAGGGGCCGCCGCCGCCACATCTCGAGAGTGACTCTCCGAGCCTTCAGCTTATCCGCCTCGAATACCTCCTCCTGTTGCCGGGCGAAGGTGGGGTCCATCACGTTCAGATTGGCCTCATCGTTCAGGCAGAACGAACGGGGGTCAAAGTTGGTCGACCCCACGGAAGACCACACCCCGTCCACCACCATCACCTTCACGTGGAACATGGTGGGCTGATACTCGTAGATCTCGACGCCCGCCTCCAGCAGGTCCTTCCACAAGGCGCGGGAAGCCCGGCGCACGACCTGGGAATCGATGTGCTCCCCCGGCACAATCACTTCAACGCGGACCCCGCGGCGGCGGGCCGCCACCAGCTGCTCGATCGCCACCTCGTCCGGGACGAAGTAGGAATTGGCGAGCAGGATGGATCGCTCCGCTGAGCCGATGGACAGGAGATACATGAGCCGGGCACTCTCGCTGCCTTCCCCGAACGAGCTCTTGAAAACCTGGGCCCGGGCATCGCCGGCGCTCTCCAGCGGCGGGAAGTAATCGTCCCCGTGGAGTACCTTCGGCCTCACCTTGAGCCAGTTGTCGAGAAACGCGGCCTGCATCTGGGCTACCGCAGGGCCTTCCAGCTGGAAATGGGTATCCCGCCAGTGCTCGGGATCCTGGGCATTGCCCGACCAGATATCGGCGATGCCAACCCCGCCGGTAAACCCGATCATGCCATCCACGACCAGCAGCTTGCGATGGGTGCGGTTGTTGAGCCGGGTAAGGTTGTACCATTTGAGCGGCCGGTACTTCTCAACCTCCACGCCGGCTTCCTCCATGCTCGTGACCAGGCCGTGATCGATTTTGCCGGCACCGACCCAGTCGAGCAACAGGTGCACCTTCACCCCGTTCCTGGCACGGTCACAGAGCGCGTCGGCAAACTCTTTGCCGATCTCACCGGACCAGTAGATATAGGTCTCGAAGGTGACCGTACGGCGGGCGCTTCGGATGGCGGCCAGCATGGCGGGGAAGATCTGGTCGCCGTTCAGGAGAACCCGGACCCTGTTACCCGCAAGGATCCCGGGGCCCAGCAGCGTCCCCATGGCACGCTCGAACTGGGGGGTGCGGGGCCCGTACCGATGCTCCAGCTCCCGCCCCACCCTGGGCACGGCCGTGTGAAGATTGAGAAGGAAGAGAATGAACACGGCAGCCAGCACCGCCCCTGCGGCGTACCAGAACACAGCGGGCCTTTCAGTTTACGGCAAAGAGCTCACGGCGGGAGAAGCGCGGAGAATTCTCCATGTGGGAAGCAGGCTGCCCGCGAGCGCGGTCACCGCCAGGAGCAGCGACAGTCGAAGCACCAGGCCGGCGTCCCAGGCAGGAAGATCGGCAAACAGATCCGCGATCGAGGGCCGCACGATCGAGGTGAAGAGAAAGAGGCCCATCCCGATTCCCCCCACCGCCACGACCATAGTCCGGGTGATCACGAAGAACAGAATCCTGCCCCGGGTGGCGCCGACCGCGCGGCGAACCGCCAGCTCGGCTGACCGGGATCGCACCCACAGGTGCAGCATGGCAAAGGTTCCCGCTGCGGCAATGCCCAGCATGACCCAACCGGCAATCCCGAACCAGAGGGCAAGCCAGCGAACCGGTGCGGCGTTCCGCCTTAAGAGCTCGGACTCCGTTATGGCTGGACCTCTTGTCGAGCTGGCTCCCAGTATTCGCGAAAACAGGCCGTCGAGATCGGGTGCAGGTCCTCCCCGGGCCGGCCGGATCACCAGCTCGGTGGCGACCGGCGGATGCTGAAGCACGCTCAGATACACTGTGGATGACGGGAGCCCGGAGCCCCCAAGAGCACTCGACGGGTGATCGTCCACGATCCCGATCACCTTGTACGGCCGTGCTGGCCACCCCGACGCGACAAAGATATCCCGCCCGATCGCATCTCCCGCTTCGAAGTGCCGATAGGCCAGGTGGCGGCTGACGATCGCGACGCGGGGCGCGACCCAATCGTCGCTCGGGGTAAAGTTACGTCCCTCAACCACCCGGAATCCCTGGGACTTGAACGTGTCGGGGCTGACGAATTCGTGGAGTCCGGCGAAGCTGTGATACCTGAGGATGATCGTGCCGTCGGAACACTGGCCACAGTCCGTCGTAACCAGGTCTACCACGCCGAGCCCGGAGGGCGCCCCGGCGCTGGTCAGGCTGGCAGTCGCGACGCTTTCGTACCGGGAAAGGCTGTCGAGCAGGACACCATAGCGTTCGGAACGGTTCCTGGCTGCCGAGTCTGCGACCTCGAGAGAAATGACGGATCCGGATGCCCTGGCTGAATCGGTGGAGCCCGCGATCTGCGTGGCCCGCCCCAGTACCAGCGAGCCGCCAACCACGATCGCGAACCCGAACCCCAGCTGTCCCGCCGGGAGCCCGAGGGGAACCTGGCCCTCCTCCTGGTGGGCGATGTTCTCCCGAAGATTGGCGCCCAGCAGCAGGACCAGGCCCATCACCACCACGAGGGCGATGAGCAGAACGGCAACTCGAGGAGCAAATGCGGAGCTGCCGGTCCCCGGCCATGACGCGACGCCGGCACGAGTCGCAACCAGGCCGATCGCGAGGCCGACGACCAGGATCAGCGATGCGATGACACCGACTTCGAACTGCAGGGAGAACCGGAGGGAGCTTCTCGAGGCCCCCACCGCGCGGCGCACCGCTGCGTCTCCGCGGCGGAGTGCGGACTGGCCGGCCGCCCGGGAAATGATCGTGACCAGGGCACTCGCCATCACGACCCAGCCGGCGCCGAGGAGCAGCTTCAGCAGGTCATCGAGGGCATGGGCCTGCAACGCGCTGGCCTCGCGCCGATCTCCGGTCCAGCGCAGCACGTCTCCCACCGGCGGAATTTGAGACAGGGCGATCCCTGCCCGGCCTCCATGCCCCCCGCCCGAGAAGGACTGGGCCATGAACAGCACGCCGAG
>JBDTTZ010000390.1:0-3413 GCA_040008015.1 Gemmatimonadota bacterium | reverse complement strand
CGTGCGGCAGAACGGAAGAGTCACTCCCAAATCACCTTGAACGCGTGGGTCCAGCTGTTCTGGCGGAAGCCGGGGATACACCAGAGGATACAGAGCGGCTCGATGGCCCGCGCCGCGATCGCGCTCCCCATGTCGGCCGCCTCCCACCCGAACTGTTCCAGGATCCCGGCAACCTCGGCCCGGGCCCCCGCGTCATTACCGCAGTAGAACATGGTCGGCTTCCCGTCTTTGAAGCCGGGATTTACCATACGTGCGCTACCGACGCTATTGAACGCTTTGACCAGGTGAGCCTCGGGGTAGGCGGCCTGGAGCTGCTCGAGAAGCGGAGAGTTTGGCGTGGTAAAGAAGGAAAGCACGCCATCCACCGGCGGGCTCTTGGCGATCGGGTTGGTGGTGTCAATGATCGTCTTCCCGCGGGTGTTGGCGGCGCCGGCCAGCTTCATCGCGTCCAGGGCGGCCTCGCCCGAGACGCAGAGGACCAGGAGGCTGCCGAATTGGGCGACCTCGGCGAAGGTGCCGGCCGGGATCCGGGTCTCCTTACTGAAGCCGGCCAGTTTCTCCGGGCTCCGGCTCCCGATCTTCACCTGGTAGCCGTGCTGCTTGAATCCCCGAGCCAGCGTCTGGCCGACCTCGCCCGAGCCGATGATGCCGATAGTGTGCATGAGAACGTCCATTATGTTAAGGTGAGCTGGTACGGCGGGACAGGCTTTGCAACATATCCTCACGAAACCACGAAATCCCGCGAAAGCCACGAAGAAGACAATCTAGTTGTTCTTTCGCCGGGTCAAGACGACGTGTATCAGTCGGAGGACGGATCTATGAAACAGACTGAACTCGAACGATTCAACACCATCGTGATTGGCGGTGGCCAGGCCGGGCTCTCGGTCGGCTATCTCCTGGCCCAGCGAGGCATTCACTTCGTGATCCTGGAATCCAACCAGCGGATCGGGGACAGCTGGAGGCAGCGGTGGGATTCGCTCCGGCTCTTCAGTCCCGCTCGGTTCGACGGCCTGGACGGCATGCCCTTTCCGGCCCGGGGACACTATTTCCCGACCAAAGACGAGATGGGAGACTTCCTGGAGTCCTACGCCCGGCATTTCAAGTTGCCGGTGCGGACCGGGGTCCCGGTGGACGGTCTCTCGCGGGAGGGGGATGCATTTCTGGTGACCGCCGGCGACCAGCGCTTCGTCGCCGACAACGTCGTGGTGGCCATGGCGAGCTATCAGAAACCCAAAGTCCCCGCCTTGGCCGCCGAGCTGGATCCCGCGATCCTGCAGATGCATTCGGTCGCCTATCGCAATCCCGCGCAGCTCAAGCCCGGTGGTGTACTCCTGGTCGGTGCGGGAAACTCGGGATCCGAGATCGCGATGGAGTCGGTGCGGAACGGCCATCCCACCTGGATGTCGGGCCGGGAGGTCGGCCACGTCCCGTTCCGCATCGAGAGCATGGTGGGTCGGCTACTGATACCGGTGGTGTTCCGCGGCGTGTTTCATCGGCTGCTGACAGTGGACACACCCATCGGGCGGAAGGCGCGCCCCAAGCAGCTGCGGCAGGGCACCCCGCTCATCCGGGTCAAGCCGAAGGATATGAAGACCGCAGGGATCGGCATGGTACCGCGGGTTGCCGGCGTGAAGAATGGATTACCGCTACTGGAAGATGGTCGGGTGCTCGAGGTGGCCAACGTGATCTGGTCTACCGGATTTCATCCCGGCTTCTCGTGGATCCAGCTCCCGGTCCATGGCGAGCTGGAGCCGAGGCATGAGGCGGGAATCGTTCCCAGCGAGCCCGGGCTGTATTTCGTGGGCCTGCATTTCCTCTATTCCATGTCGTCGTCCATGATCCACGGCGTGGGGCGGGACGCGAAGCGGATCGTGAAGCACATCGCATCGAGGGGTCAGGCTGGGCGGACGGAAGCTCCCCGGATGGTCGCAGCTGCCCAGCAGGCCCGCTAGCTCAAGGACGGGGTGAACGCTGCCACGAGGGAGTGACCTCGTCTATCGAAGGGGGCTGGCCCTGGATTGCTTCGGTCGGCTATGCCGACCTCGCCAATGACGTGGCAGGGGGGACCAATGCGGCTTCGCCGGGCTGCGAGTGGCTATTCCCGCCGAAGGCGCTTCGCCTCCATTTCGAGCCGTCATTGCGAGCCGGCCGAAGGACGGCGAAGCAATCCCGGGCCGACCGTCAGCTGGCACTCCCGGTAGCCTTGCAACATATCCTCGCGAAAACCGCCCAAACTCCGCGAAAGTCGCGAAGAGCGTGGGATTTTGTGGCTTTCGTGAGGAGCGCTGCGCAAGAGAAGCTGATTGTCATCCCGAGCGTTAGCGAGGGATCTCAAGCTCAAAGCCCAAAGGGGCCTTGAGATTGCTCGCGGCGCTCGGAATGACAGCCTTACCTGGTGCTGCCTCCGCCTCAGTGCCCAGGTGTTGCAAAGTAGATCACGTTCGGCGACTCGGAACGGGCCACGGCGATGTCGGGCAGGCCATCGCGGTCCACGTCGGCGATGGCGAAACCGTAGACGGTCCCCTTGCTGTCGCCGAAATGGACGGGAATGAAGGCGCGGCCGGGGCCATCGTTGAAGAGTATGGTGGACGGCGCTTCGACATTTCCCACCACGATGTCTATTCGGCCATCGAGGTCCAGGTCACCGACGCCGAGCGCGTACGGCGCGACCCCCACGTCTCCCACCGATACGCCGGGTCCAAAGGAGCCATCGCGGCGGCCGGAGTAGACCGCCACCCCTCGGCGCTCATCGATGCTGACAATATCCGGAATTGAATCCCCGTTAAAATCGGCGACCTCCGCCATCCGGATGGTCGCGTCGGGCGGCCCGAACGGCACCCGCCGGGCCTCGGAAAAGGCGCCCTCGCTGGAGAGATACACGTAGCTCTGCCCCCCATCGCGATGGGGCACCGCCAGGTCGATCCAGCCATCGCGATTGAAGTCGGCCGCGGTGATCGTGGTGGCCGAGTAGTGGGAGAATCCGTCGCAGTCGGCATCGAACTGGCCGGCGCCCCGATTGAGGCAGATATAGCTGGTCGCACTGTCAGCGCGATTGGCCACGATGATATCCGGCCGGCCATCGTGATTCACATCGGCGACCGCGGCATTTCGGGTTTGCCACTCCGGGCGACCGTAGGTCGAGCCGGACTGGAAGTGGCCGGTGCCGTCGTTCAGATAGACCAGCTTGGGATCCGGCCTGTCGTTGCTCAAGACGATATCCAGGTCACCGTCGCCATCCAGGTCCACCAGGCGGGCCGAATAGGATCGGTAAGCCACGGGAGAGAGGTCGAACGCGGTGCGAACCCCGCCGTGATCGTCACCCAGCAGGACGCGACTCACCAGGGGCCAGTGCCGGCCTTTGGCGAGCACGAGGTCCAGGTGGCCGTCCCCGTCCAGGTCGCCGATGCTGACGT
>JBDTTZ010000389.1:0-12812 GCA_040008015.1 Gemmatimonadota bacterium | reverse complement strand
GCCCAGTCCACCTCCATGACTCCCTTGGGTGAGACCGATGGGGGGCGGCGCATGGAGGGGCCTCGGAGGACGATGTGAGCGCGCGGACAACAGCGAAAAAGGTGCGAGGTGTAAAGTATAAGGTGCCGGGGTCCGGTTGAGACCCGTTCCACCTCCTACATTATACGCTGTTCCCGTACTTAGGCGTAACTCCAGCCGACACTGGGATTTGCTCGTTGCGGCCCCGTGTGGCAACGGCTATTTTAGTGGCACGTGTAGAGTTACACCTTCCTCCCGGTGATGGAGTTTCCACCCCGCGATGACCATCTGGCGCCGGCTTTTCGGCCAGTCAGGCAACGACCGCCTCGCCCCACAGCGGTTGGACTATCTCAACGAGGCGCTCGCGCTCGAGCGGCAGGGTGACTACGCCGCCGCGCTGACCTCGTATCGCCTGGCGCTGCGGGAAAACCCGGCCGATATCCGGATCCTGCAGAACATCGCGATCGCCTTCACCAAGACCGGACAGCCCGATGAGGCCATCCGGCACTACAAGAAGGCCCTGGAGGTGGACGATTCCCTGGTGGGCGCCCATTATGGTGTCGCCTTTCTCCTGCTGAAACGCGGCGACCTGGACGAAGCCGCCGGCCACCTCAAGGCGTTCCTCGAGCGCCCTCCCAAGGGCCCCGACGCTGACCGTTGGGTCCGCCACGCAGAATCCGCCCTGCACGACATCGACAACGGCGTCCAATCCGAATCGTGAAACGACGCGTCATGCGGGGCCTCCTGCTCGCCGCCGCGTTGGGCTGCAGCAACCTCAACGGGGATTCGGACGCCCCGGTGACGATCGACGTGTTTCCGCCGGCCGGCTCCGGGATCTCCGGCCAGGTCGAGATCGGCGACACGACGGTGTTGACGGCCCGGGCACTCAACCAGCAGGGCGACAGCATCGCAGCCGCCTTCGTCTGGCGCACCGCGGACACCGGCATCGTCTTCCTGGATCCCCAGACCGGCGAGGTCAGCGGCAAGCAACCCGGCACCGCGCGGGTGCAGGCCCGCACCGGGTCACTCATTTCCGATTTCATCACCCTGGCCGTCGTCCCGATGGCGGACAGCCTGCTGCTGATTCCGCCCGACAGCGCGCGCCTGCTCGCCGCCGACACCGCCTCGGCTCCGCTGGTCGCGCAGCTGGACACCCTCAATCCGGACGGTCCCCTGAGCGGCCGGGCGATCGTTTACCAGGTTGCCCAGTTCTTCCCCGCGGCCGATTCCGCGTCGCTCAACGGCGGATTGTTCGCGCTCAACGCGACGACGACATCCACCGGCCAGCCCTCGGTGCCGGTGTATGTGCGCAAGATTCCCGGGCGGCCCCACCCGGACAGCGTGTATGTCGAGATCCGGTCCTTTCGGCCGAGCGGGGCGCTGATCCCCGGCTCCGGCCAGATGTTCATCGTCAGATTCGATCCCTAGGGGCATCCATTGCCTGATCCGCGCACGCTGACCGAGCTGTTCTTCCAGGCAATCGAGCGCTTTGGGCACCGGCCGGTCGCGATGCGCAGCAAGCTCAACGGGACCTGGGTCGACGTGAGCTACGCCGAGTTCCTCGACAAGGTCCACGATTTCAGCCTGGGACTGCGCGAACTTGGGATCAAGCAGGGTGGGCACGTCGCGATCCTCTCGGAGAACCGCCCCGAGTGGGCCATCGCCGACTACGCCTGCCTCGCCGCCCGCACCGCCGACGTATCGATCTATCCCACGCTGCCTCCCAAGCAGATCGAATACATCCTGCGGGATTCCGAGAGCGTCGCCGTCTGCGTCAGCACCCCCGACCAGCTCAAGAAGATCTTCGACATCCGCACCGGCCTGCCCCTGCTGGAGCACATCATCGCGTTCGATCCCCGGGCCACCGGCCACAACGTCCTGAGTTTCGAAAGCGTGCTGGCCCGGGGAGCGGCGGCGAGAGACCGCTATCCGAAATGGAAGGAAGAAGCTCTCGCGGCCCGGCCGGACGACGTCGCGACATTGATCTATACCAGCGGCACCACGGGCGATCCCAAGGGCGTCATGCTGACCCACGGGAACATCACCTCCAATGTGGTCGCCGGCCTGGGGATCCTTCAGCTCCGGGAGACCGACGAATGCCTGTCGTTTCTCCCGCTCTCGCACATCTTCGAGCGGATGGGCGGGCACTACTGCATGACGGTCAGCGGCGTCATCATCAACTATGCCCTGAGCATCGACACCGTGTCCCAGGACATGATCGACCGGAGCCCGTCGGTGGTGCTTTCCGTCCCCCGGCTCTACGAGAAGATCTACGCCCGGGTGCTAGAGAACGCGCTCGCCGGCGGGATGATCAAGAAGCAGATCTTCTTCTGGGCCAAGCACACCGCCGAGGCGTGGGCCGACCTGACCCTGGCGAAGAAGGAGATTCCGGGAGGACTGGCTCTGAAGAAGCAGATCGCCGACAAGCTGGTTTTCTCCAAGTTGCAGGCCCGGACCGGCGGCAAGCTCCGCTTCTTCGTATCCGGAGGCGCGCCCCTCTCGGCGGAAATCGCCAAGTTTTTCTTCGCCGCCGGGCTGCCCATTCTCGAGGGGTACGGCCTGACCGAGACTTCGCCGGTGATCACGGTCAACACCTTCGGCAACATCAAGCTGGGTACCGTGGGGCAGCCGCTTCCCGGCGTCGAGGTGAAGATCGCGGAGGACGGGGAGATCCTGACCCGCAGCCCGTCGGTGATGAAGGGCTATTTCAAGAAGCCGGAAGCGACCGCCGAAGTGCTGGACCCGGACGGGTGGTTCCACACCGGCGACATCGGCGAGCTGGACGGGCAGATGTTCTTGCGCATCACCGACCGGAAGAAAGACCTGATCGTGACCGCGGGCGGCAAGAAGATCGCGCCCCAGCCGATCGAAAGCCGGGTCAAGGCCAACAAGTTCGTGGCCAACGCCGTCATGCTGGGCGACACGCGCCAGTTCCCCATCATGCTGCTGGTGCCCAACATGGACAACCTGCGCGAATGGGCTCGCCGGCACGCGGTGGTCTCGGTGGATGACAACTCGCTGCTGGCAAACCCCGAGGTCGTTTCCAAGATGGAGCGGGAGATGGTCAAGAACATGCGAGACCTGGCGCGCTTCGAGATGCCAAAGAAGGTGCTGCTGATCCCCCGCGATTTCACCATCGAAAGCGGAGAGTTGACGCCGACCATGAAGGTCAAGCGGCGGGTCGTAGAGAAGAACTACAAGGACCAGATCGAGAAGTTGTACGCCGAGCCGGCCGGCGGCGGCCATGACGTCACGTAACCGCCACCCACCACCCACCGGCCGAAGCCAGGACATTCAGGTTCCCCGCCGGCGCCGCCCCCTCGCCCACTACCCGGAGCCCGGGAAGCAGGACCCGCACCGCCTCGGCAACCCAGAACGGATCCGTCCCCAGCTTCCCGCCCAGTACCACGCCCCGCAACGATCGTGACTTGATCGGGATACCTGGCGCACGGAGCACGCTCATCATGGGCAACTCCGCGATCAGCGCGGGCGGATTGACCGCGGCAACGTGAATGCCGGGCAGTGCAGCCGCCAGCGCGCCATCGAGCCCCGGCACATCACCCACCACTCCCACATAGCCTCCGGGCCCGGCCACGCCAAGAAACGCGGCGACCGCGCTGGGGTCCACCAAGGGGTTGCCGGTGGCGGGATCCGGCATCGGCGGTGGCGTGGCGGCCAGGAGCACGACGCCGTCCTCGATCCGATACTCGCGCTGGCACCCGGGGCAGCCGAGGCGGCCGGTGCGCACCGAACGGCCCGACATCTCCTCGGGCAGCAGGACCATGAATTGTTCTTCGTGGAGTTCGGGGCAGCGCAGGATGTCGGTCAGTTCTATGAACACGAGCAGGCCCGTTGAAATAGGTACCGTCTCGCAGTGTTGGGGTTAGCGCTGTCGGCGCAGGTCGAGCGATATTCTCTTCGGGGGGGGCCCCCCGGCGGAGGGCTGGACCTGCGGTTCACCGGAAAGGCCGGAACTCGACCCACGTCACCTTTCCCGGTTCCACCCGAATCCGCCGGAGTACTTTCCTCCCATCGATCTCCACGCCCAGCGTGTACTCCCCGGCCGGCACGTCACCCAGCGCGAAGTGATCGTGGTATAGCGGATGCGAATGCGCCCGGGTGCCGTAGGTCTCGATGAACGAGAACGGAGTCTCGATGGGCTGCGATTTGACGATGCCGTAGATACGAGCCTGGAGGACCGGCTTGCCCGCGCTATCCCAGACCTGGCCCGCCACCACGCCGGTCCCCGGCAGCGGACGAATCCACAGTTCGGGATTAGTGGTATAGGAGGGATACCGATTGAGCGAGTCCACGATAGCGCGGACGGAATCGGTCGGCGAGGCATGGACCTCGAGATGGAGGTGGTCGTTGGTTGCCCGGCCGGTATTCCCCACCCGGGAGATCTCGTCGCCGGCCTTGACCCGGTCACCAACGTGAACCAGGAGCGCGGAGTTGTGGTAGTAGACCGAGAAGACGAAGTAGCGGGTGTCGTCCGCCGCAATCGTGGTGTCGTGCCTGATGGCAACGGTCAGCGCACCGGCTTCCGCGCGATCGGCATAGACCACCACGCCAGGACCGATCGCATGGACCGGCGTGCCGTCCGGGTTGTTGAACTCGACCCCCTGGTGCTGCTGGAAGTAGCCACCCATCGTGGAGCCGTAGCGGTAAGTCTGGTCGATGTATGGGCTACCGGTGGTGGAATCGATGGGGCGGCGGAACCAGGTGGTGAGGAGGGCGGCGGGACGTTTGACACCCGTGACTGAGCCCCCGGAAAGGCAACGCCGGACCCGGGTGCGCGAGAGACCGCAGGGCGTCGCGTACCAGGCCGGGGTTGCTGCAATCGCTCCTGTAATGCTTCGGGTGCGCTCCCGGGGCCGAGAGTCATTGGCATACCTCCAGGACTCGCTGTCCGCACGAAGAAACTCGGCTCCCCACAGGGTGCCGGCCCCGACCCCGTCCGGGGTACGCCAGAATGACCTGACGTATTCACTGTGCAGCAACGGAAAGACGGTGTCGGCGGGCCCCTTCGCCGCGGGGCCAATCGAGTCGCCGACCGCAACCCAGTGCGCCCCATCATCGGTGGTGATCTGGATGCCGTCAGCCGTGCCGATTATGGTGGTGTCGGCGCGAGTCACGATGCCGTTCGGCGCCACGTATTGCCACTCCGGCCCCAGCTCCTTCAACGTCCAGTTTCTCCAGGTCTTTCCATCGTCCAGCGATACACCCCACCCGTTCCCCACGGTTCCGTACCAGATCTCGCCCCGGGGCCCGAAGCCGAAACCGTTCACAAAATCAAAGGAGATCGCGGTAGAAGTCGTATCGCTCGTGATGTGCTCCCAGGTGGATGCGCCAGGCCGCAGGCGATAAATGCCGCGGCCGTAGGTGCCGACCCAGAGAGAGCCGCGAGGATCCTTCTGCACCGTGAGGACGTGCACGCCCCAGCCGGTAGAGTCAGGGAGGGGAGGCAGCGTTCGTTGCGCCGACAATGCCGTCACCAATGAAACGGTTGCGATGAACGTCAGGACGGAGTGGCGGCGTGGTGTCATTAGGGTTGTCGTGGGTTTCAGGTTTCTATATCCTTGGCGAGCTACCTCACTGCCCCATCGTTTTCAACTCAGAGCCACAGAGACTCAGAGGCATGGCATATGGCTGATATCCTATGGCAAATCATGCCAGAACAGATATACGCGACCAAGCTGCTATCGGCCATACCCTGTTGGCTGGCCTCTGAGACTCTGAGCCTCTGAGTTGAAAAAGGCAGACTCGCGAAGGAAACTAACGGGAAGCGCCTGGACGATGGGGGACGTTACGCAGGTCCCAGCCGAATTTCATCCACCTGCACCCGCCCCGGCTGCGTCAAAGCGAACATGACCGCCTCAGCTACGTCTTCCACTTTCAGCATCTTCTCCCGCGGCGTAAACCCCACCCGGTGATCGGGATCGAATGGATCCCACAACCCGGTGTCCGTGGCACCCGGCGACACCAGCGTCAGCTTGAGGCCGCTGCCCCGGTACTCCGCCGCCAGGGTCTCGTGCAGCCCGCGCAATCCGTATTTGCTCGCCGCGTAGGCGGCATTTTCGGGGAACGCGAGATGATCGGCGACGCTGCCGATGGTGACGATGTGCCCGCGGCCGGCCTGGCGCATGGCGGGAAGCAGCGCCCGGGTAATGGCAAAGGGCGCCACCAGGTTCAGCTGGATCTGCTCCTCGAAGTCTTCCACGCTGGTCTCCTCGAACAACCTGAGGAGGAAACCACCGGCATTGTTCACCAGGATGTGGGGCGGGCCGAACTCGGCGAGCACTTCGTCGGTGGCGCGCTTGCGCAGTGCCGAATCGGTCAGGTCGCAGGTGAGATCGTAGTAGAGGCCGTCTTCTCCGTCGGCGAGGCTCCGGGCCAGCCGGACCACCGTGGCTCCCGCACCGGCCAGGCCGGCGGCGACGGCGCGGCCAATTCCACGGGAGGCACCGGTCACCACCGCCACCTTCCCCGCTAAAGCCTTCACTCCTGCCCGCGTCCCGCGTGCACCAGCCGGAGAAATTCCGACCGGGTCTTCTCGTCATCCCGGAATCCTCCACGCAGCGCGCTGGTCACGGTGCGGGAATTCTGCTTCTCCACGCCCCGCATGGCCATGCACAGGTGGGTGCACTCGATGACGACGCCGGCGCCGGTCGGCTCCAGCACGTCCATGATGGCGTCGGCCACCTGGTCAGTAAGCCGCTCCTGCACCTGCAACCGGCGGGCGAACATGTCCACGATCCGGGGCAGCTTGGAGAGCCCGATAATCCGGCCATTGGGGATGTACGCGACGTGGGCGCGACCGAAGAACGGCAGCATGTGATGCTCGCACATCGAGTAGAGCTCGATGTCCCGCACCAGGATCATGCTCTCATGGTTCTCTTCGAAGACCGCGTCGCCGACCACGTCCTCGACCGAGAGGTGGTAGCCCCGGGTCAGCCAGCGGTAGGCTGCTTCGACGCGCGAGGGAGTCTTCTTGAGCCCCTCCCGTTCCGGGTCCTCACCCAGGGCGCAAAGAATCTCCCGCACCATCGGGGCGAACGGCTCGCTCGGCAGGGCGGCTTTATGAACCTTGATACTCGACATAGTTCCTCGGAGTCTCCCAGAGCCGGATCCGGAGCGCCAAGCCGCCCGGAATCACCCGGGACAGCTCTTCCCAGCAGACCACGGCGATATTCTCGGCCGATGGCATCCGGTCCCGGAACCAGGGTACGTCGAGGTTCAGGTTCCGGTGATCCAGCTTGCTCAGGACGTGGGTCTTCACCAGGTCCTTCAGCTTGGCAATGTCCAGGACATAGCCGGTCTCGGGATCGATCTCGCCCTCGACCGTCACATCCATCTCGTAGTTGTGACCGTGGTAGTTGGGATTGTTACAGGGCCCAAAGGTGTCACGGTTCCACTCCGCGGACCGGCTGGCGTTGTTGAGCCGGTGAGCGGCATTGAAATGGACCCGTCGGGTCACGGCACAACGTGGCATGGGAATAACATAATAGGGACGGGGTTGGGACCAGCGCTGGGTGGGCAATAAAATAGGGGCGGGTCTAAGACCCGCCCCTATAGGTTCGGCAACGAGGGGTTTATTGAAGCCCGAAGATAATGCGCGGCGCCCTCACCGGCCGCGTCTGTCTTCCCCCCGAGGGGGCATGACATCGGCGGTGGCATTCGGGCCCATCGACGGACTGTTGGCTCAAAAACGATGTCCCGCTGCCGAACTTGATTCCAAGATACTATCTATTCCAGCCGGTGCAATATCCAGAAATACAACAGTGACAAGTGACAAGTGACAGGTGACAGGTGACAAGTGACATGTGACAGGTTACTTGGCAATTGGCCCTCATCCTTTTCACTTGTCACTTGTCACCAGTTTCTGAGGGCGTACCATCGTACGAACAGGGTCACTCCCGCGCCCAGTAACAGGTGCACCTGCCCGATCCCCACCGGAGTCACGAAGGCCAGCATCACCCAGGCGAGGACGCAAACCACTGACAGGGCCAGTGTGACATTGAGCTGGGTGCGGGAGACTGCCGTCGGGCTCGGATGGCTCATAGCGTTGTAATCTAGCACCGTCAGTGCTGCATTCCCGGGATCCCCGGCATCCCCATTCCCCGCACCAGCATCAGCGCCTCCTCCCGGGTGAATCCCTTCTTCATCAGCTCGTCAAAGTAGTTCTTGGTGAACGCGGCCAGCTTCGCCGCGGTTTCCGGCCGGGCCATGTACTCGATGATGCCTGCGTACATGCTGCCCATCATGGTCGAGAAGATGGGGCCGATGGAATCCATCACCGACGACATGTTGGGGGCCATGGTGACCGCCAGGGTCGTGTCACGATTGGTGGTGATTTTCTTGCCCTGCGCACCTGCCTGGGTCGAGGCCGCCAGCACAAGGACCGATACCAGGCCAAACCAGCGCGAGACTCTCATACGGGCTCCTTTCAATTCCTTCAATTCCTTCAATCCCACAATCCCACAATCCCACAATCCCACAATCCCACAATCCCACAATCCCTCAATCCCTCATATCTCCCAGTTCGACCACACCACGCCCTGTCCCGGCACCGGCTCCCCATATCCCGCCAGCGTCATCCTGAGATCGGTCCAATGCACCCGGAAGCCTTCGGCCACCAGGTGGCCATATGCCTCCGCGAAGCTGGTCTGACACCGCACCGATATTCGCCGCAGGCCTTCGCCCAGGGTCGCGGCTTGTACCCCGTGAATGACGCTGCCAAAGGCATCCAGGTTCTCGGCCACCAGCTTGAGCACCCGCACCTCGTCCCGGGGCCTTCCCTCCGCGAGCGGCGCCGAGTGCCAGAGCGCAAACCCGATCAGCCGCCCGTCCTTCCGAACGAGAGTGGTATCTCCGATCTGGAGATCACCGGTAAGCTGTAGCTCCCGGGTGAAATCCACGCCGGGCGCCAGCCGCTTGGTCAGCTCGCGGCATTCGGCCAGCACCCGCAGGTACTCGGTGCCACTCCCTGAAAGCAGCTCACCCATAGCCACCGGCTTCCGGGGAACGTCGCGGGTCAGGGTGACGGTGAGGTGGCGGGGAATCAGGTCCAGGCGGCTGTAGAAACCGATATTGTCCACCGTGCGCGGCATGGTCTCCAGCCCGATGGTCCGGGCACCGTGCCCGCGGAGCCAGTCCAGCCCCGCCCGCACGATGGTCTTGCCCAGCCCTTCATTTTGCCGGTCGGGCCGGACCGCCAGCGGACCCATCCACCCCTCGGTGCCCGAGTGATGCACCATGTTGAACGCCGCGGGCCGCCCGTCGCCATCGCGCCACAACATGGCGCCGGCGCCGGCATCTTCAATGGCGTAGCGCCAGACCAGCGGATTGAGATGGGGAACCCGCACCCCCACCAGCCCATCGCGCCGATAGCGATCGGTGAACGCCTCCGCAAAGATCCGGTTGAGCGGCTCGATGTCCCGCAACGTCGGCCGTTCGGGACCCCGTATTCCCCGCTCAGGCAGCCAGGCCATCGAGTCCTCCACTGTCTTCCCGTGCCACCGCGGTTCCCCGGTTCAGATCGTACGAAATACGGATCACCCGGTCAAATCCTTCGCGGACCGATTCCACGTGTGTAATGAGTATGACCTGCGGGAAGCGATCCGCCAGCCCCCGCAACAACTCCAGGACCGCGAGCCGGCGGTCCTCGTCCAGGGAACCGAAGATTTCGTCCAGAACCAGCATGGAGAGCGGCTGCCCCGCCCGCTCGGCAATCATCTGGCTGATCGCCAGCCGGAGCGCCAGATTCACCAGGTCTTCCTCGCCCCCCGAGATCACCGGCTTGGGCTCGCCGTCCTCAACGATGGTGGCCGAGTACTCCTGGTCCAGCTCCAGCTCGGTGTACCGCCCGCCCGAGAGGTCGCGGAGCAGACCCGACGCGCTGTCCGAGAGATCCGGCCTGAGGGTGGCGTTGAGCTCGGTCCTGAGCGCGGCGAACGCCCGGTCCACCTCGGCGTTGAGCGCGAGGTCCACCGACACCACCCGTGCCTCCCGCTCCCGGCGCTCCCGCTCCTCGCGCCGCCTGGCAATCATGGTCAGCCCTTCCTCCGCGCCGGCCAGCTCGGCCTTGAGCCGGGTCGCATGGACCTCGGCCTCTCGCCTCGCCTTATCGGCGATCTCCATGTCCGAGAGCAGCGTCGTGAAGTCCCACTCCCGGTAGCCCAGCCCTTCCATCTTCTCCTTGAGCAGGCTCGCGTTCTCCTCCCGCTCCGAGAGACTTCGCTCCGCGGTTTCCGCCTCCTTGATCAGCCCCTCCGCCCGCTCCGCCAGGACCTTGAGCCGGGCCGCCTCGAGCGCGGTGCTTTCCAGTCCATTGAGCAGGCGGCGAATCTCGGCATGCCGATCCTTGTCGTAGGGAACGGCGGAGGCCGCGAGACCCGCCTCCAGCTCGGATATCTTCTTTTTCAGCTGATCGGATTCCTTACGGATCCCCGCCGCCTCCTCGGCAACCGCTCTCGACTGGCCCAGCTTCTCGCTCCGGACCTGGATATCCTTGTCCGCCTTGTCCCGCGCCTTGTCGCCCTTGATGAGCTCCGCCGGTTCCTTGGTCAGCTGGTCGATCCGCTTCTTGTAGAAGGTGCCGTTGTCCATCACCTCCTGGAGCTGGCGCTCCAGGACGCCCAGGACGTTGGGAAACTCCTTTCCCAGCGGGCGGGTGCAGGTCGGACAGGCACCATCGGGGCCCAGCTTCCTGATCCGGTCCAGCTGCTTCTTGATGTCCTCGTACTGGACCAGCAGCGTCCGCCGATTGGTGTCCGCATCCTGGCGATCCCTCACCCACGCAGTACGGAGATCCTCCACCTCGTCCTGCAACTTGGTGAGCGCCTTCCGGGCCTTCTCCAGCTCTTTCTCCTCCTTCTTGAGCTCGGCCGGATCGGGGGTCTTCGCCAGTCGCTGTTGCGCCAGCTTGAACCGGCCCCACAGGTCGGCAAGCTGGTCTTCATATCCCTTCCGCGCCATGACGGAGCGCTCCAGCGTCTCCAGCTTCTCGGCTTCGGCCTTGAGGGCGGGCAGCGGCTTCAGTTGTACCAGCAGGGGGCGAACCTTGTCGCGAGCGGCGATGGCTTCCACCAGCTGCCGGTCCAGCTGCCCATGCCGCTCCCGGGCCTCGCTCACCTTGTGGTCGGCCAGTTTCAGCTCTCCGTGCAGCTCGGCTACCTGGTGTTTCAACCGCTGCATGGCCTCGAGCTTCGGTTTCAACGCATCCACCTGCTGGTTCGCTGCCTTCAGCTTTTCGCCGGCCTGGGCCGCCAGATCGCGGGTGTTCTTGATGCGGGTCTTGACGGCGTTCTCATCCGCTTCAAGCTCCGCGGTGTCCAGCAGGCTCGACTCCAGCACATCGAGGCGGCCGCGCAGCTGGCTCTTGCGATCGCGCAGGATGTCCTGGGCCGCCCTGAGCTTCTCGTAGCCCAATACCTGGGACAAAAACCTGGCCCGCTCCAGCGGAGTCATGGCCGACATCACCGCCAGTTCCTTCTGGCCGGTGAAGTAGGTGTTGAAGAACTCCTCCCGGCTCATCCCCAGCATTCGGGTGAGCTTCTCGGTCACCGTCCCCAGTGACACCGCGATGGGAGCGGTCTCCAGGCCCTGGAACAGCTCGGCGTTATTGAGACTGCGAACCACGCGATACTGGTGCGCGCCCAGGGAGAAGTCCAGCTCGACCCGCACCGGGGAGCGGGCGGGAGCCCGGCGGCGGCGGATTGACTCCCGGCTGCCCCGGGCGGCGGGCATGCCGTAGATCGCCCACGCGACCGCCTCCAGGATCGTCGTCTTCCCTGCCCCGTTGGGGCCGATGATACCGGTGAGACCGGCTCCCAGCACCAGCTCGGTGTCTTCATGCTGCCGGAAATTGACGAGCTTCACGCGCTGGATCTGCATCAGCGCTCCGGTGCCTCGCCCTGGGCCTCGGCCAGCACCTCGAGTCCCAGCGTGACGAACGCACCCCGATCCAGGTCAGGCGACAAGGGGTGCCTGGCCAGGTAGCCGGTCACGATCTCCGGCAGCGTCTGGCGCCGGCCACCTTCGCCGAGGCCGACCTCGCGCTGGTATTCGGGGCGGCGGAGGTCCAGCTGGAAGTGCAGCGCCTGGGACTTGAGCGTACGAATCGCCGCGTGGTTCAGCTCGCGGCCGAGATGCCGCGGCACGTTGTAGGCGACCAGCCGTGCAATCTGGTCGCTGATGCCACCGGAGATTCCCGCCACCCGCTCGGCAATCTCGGCATCGATCTCGGCCGCGGTCATGCCGGCCGCCTGGATCGGGTCCAGGTCCATCACCCGGCGCGCCCCCGGCACCGGCTGGAATTCACCCCTGCCGCTCTCCACGTCCACCAGCAGCCAGCCCTTGCCCGGTACCCGGCGAAGGTTCTCGTCCTTCAGCTCGCCCCAGGGATTGCTGCTTACGTAGTCCAACGCGCCGCAGTACCAGACGTGCGGAAGCACTTCCATGCGGACGTGATAGTGGCCCAGCGCCACGTAGTTCCAGTTACCCCGCTTGAGGTCGAGGTCGGTCAGCAGGGCGCCGCTGTATTCGGCCATGCCATGCTCGGCGTAGGGCAGTCCCTCGTGCTTGCCGTGGATCAGCATGACCTGGTACTTCTCGGGGCCGGCAGGCTCCAGGTTGGGACGAGGGACCTGGAAGAGCGCACCATGGGGCACGGCGAGAATGCTGAGGTCGAGCTTCGGGTAGCTGAGACGCCGGGCATCGTCGGGCACCACGTCAACGCCGAGGGTTTCGAAGAGCTTGAGAATGGTGCCGGTCTCGGTCGAGCGCGGCGTGTC
>JBDTTZ010000388.1:0-1812 GCA_040008015.1 Gemmatimonadota bacterium | reverse complement strand
TGGCCTTCCACCATGTGGAACCGGCCGATCTGCCGCCCCGCCGCCACACCTAAGTCCTCAATTCGCAGCGATTTGCACCACCCACCCTCTCTTGACACGGCAGGTCGCCCTCCCGATAATTAATTCGGCCGTTCACGCTCCTTTGGGACTCCTGGTGATATTCTCCATTGACCCCGCTTCGTGCGTCGCGTGCCTCGCGTGTGCCCGCGTCTGTCCTACCGACGCGGTGGCCGTCGAGGAACCGCTGGTCCACATCGTGGACGAGGCGTGCATCCGGTGTGGCCGCTGCCTTCCCGCCTGTCCCCATGGCGCGGTAGAGGTCGCCGGCGAGCTGGGCCGCGCGATCACCATCGCGGCGGCGGGGGGCGGCGGGATCATCCTCGGCACTGAAGTCGCCGCGTTTTTCTACCCGGCGACGCCGGAGCAGGTGATCAACGCGTGCTACGCGGCGGGATTCCGCTCGGTGTACCGCGGGGTGATCGGCGACGAGCTGGTGGCGAGCGAGTATCTCAAGCTGTGGGACGACGAGTCCTGGGGCACCCTGATCCGCTCGACCGACCCGGTGGTGGTGGAAACGATCTCCGTCGAGTACCCCGAGCTGGTGCCGTACCTCGCCCCCATCACCTATCCCCAGGTGGCGGAGGCGCGCTACCTCCGGGCGCTGCACGGGTCCACCATGAAGGTGGTGTACGCCGGGGTCTGTCCGCCGAGCAATTGCCCCGACCTCGACGCCGGCATCACGTTCATGGACCTGGAGCAGCTGCTCAAGCTCCGCGGGATCAGCGTGCTGGAGCAGAAGGAATATTTCAGCCGGATTCCCGAAGAGCGGCGCCGCCACATCTCCGCCGCCGGCGGGATGCCGCTCGCGATGCTGGAAGAGGTGCGGCAATCGAGCGCGCGGTTTCGCAAGATCCGCGGCTTGGAATCGCTGCCCGGACTGGCCCACGCCATCACGGTGGACCGGCTGGACCTGGGCTTCGTGGACTTCCTCTCCTGCGAGGGGTCACTGGACCACCCGCTTTCGGGCCCCCGGGAAGAGTTCTTCTGGCGCCGCGCGGTGGTGGCCCGGAGCGAGCCGCCCCGGAGCACGGAGCCGGTGGTGGACCAGGGAGTGATCGCCAGTGTCGGCGCGACCTTTGCCATCCAGCCCCGGCGGGTGGCGCCGGAGCCGGTGGCGGTCAGCAACATTCTCAAGCTGATCGGGCTGGGCCCCAACGGGCGGCCCTGGGACTGCCAGGCCTGTGGCTTCCTCACCTGCCAGGCCTTTGCCGAGGCCGCGGCGCTGGGCCGGGCGACGCTCCGCCAGTGCACCCCCTACCAGGAGCGCCGGGCCGAAGAGGCGCAGCAGGCCGCGGCGGTGGACGTGCTCACCGGGCTCTCCACCTTCAAGGTGCTGCGGGACCGGATCCAGTACGAAGTCGAGCGCAGCAAGCGGAGCCTCGAGGGCTTCGCCATCCTGTTCATCGACCTCGATCACTTCAAGATCCTGAACGACCGGCACGGCCATGAGGCGGGGAACGACGTGCTCCGTTCGGTGGCGGCCGAGATCCACAATGCGGTCCGGGCCAGCGACCTGGCGGCGCGCTACGGTGGCGACGAGTTCGTGGTAATCCTCACCCGGACCGACCTGGCCGGCGCCAACCGGGTGGCCGAGGCGCTCCGAGCCGGTATTGAAGGGGTGGGCCGCCGGCTGGGGTACGAGGTGGGGATGGTGACGGCGAGCGTCGGCGTGGCCGAATTCAACCCGTCTCACCCGTCGGAAGGCGACCTGCTGGTGGTGGCCGACCGGGCGCTCTACCAGGCCAAGGCCGG
>JBDTTZ010000387.1:0-15618 GCA_040008015.1 Gemmatimonadota bacterium | reverse complement strand
GCCATGCCCACCCGGTCATCACTGGCGCCAAACACCACCCGCCCAACCTTGGCCAGGATTGCCGCCCCGGCGCACTGGGCACACGGCTCCAGGGTGACATAGAGCGTGGCCAGCGGGAGCCGATCACTCCCGGTCGCCGCGAGCGCCCGCTGAATCGCCAGCAGCTCGGCGTGGGCCGTCGGGTCGTTCCGCTGAATGGTCTCGTTATGCGCCTCACCCAGCACCTCGCCTTCCTGCATGAGCACCGCGCCGACCGGCACCTCTTCCCGAACCGACGCGGCCCGTGCCAGGCGCAGTGCCGCTTCCATCCCAGCGACGTCTGCTGGGGTTGGCGCACCTCTACGCACTGACCGGTTCCGCGACCGGGGTCTTCCGCGAAATGGCGAGGCCTCCTTTGCCATCGACATCGGCCAGGATGATGTCACCATCCTGGAACCGGCCTTCCAACACCTCGAGGGCGATCGGGTTTTGCAGCTCACGCTGGATCACTCGTTTGAGCGGCCGAGCGCCGTAGACCGGATCGTACCCCTTGTTGGCAATCACTTCGCGGGCCCCAGGCGTCAGCTCGATGCGAAGATGCCGCTTCTCGAGAGTGCGTTCCAACACCAGGATCTGAAGGTCCACGATTGCCGCAATGTCCTTCCGGCTCAGCGGCCGGAACACGACGATATCGTCCACCCGGTTCAGAAACTCGGGGCGGAAGTGGCCGCGGAGCTCAGCCAGCACCCGCTCCGCCACCCGGTCCCACTGGGTCTCGTTCACTTCTCCCGCATCCACGATGTGCTGGCTGCCAAGATTGGACGTCATGATGATGACCGTGTTGCGGAAGTCAACCACGCGTCCCTGGCTGTCGGTCAGCCGGCCGTCGTCCAGGATCTGGAGCAACACGTTGAAGACATCCGGATGGGCTTTTTCAATTTCATCAAACAGGATGACGCTGTACGGCCGCCGGCGGACCGCCTCGGTCAGCTGGCCGCCTTCGTCATACCCGACATAACCCGGGGGCGCGCCGATCATGCGAGCCACCGAGTGTTTTTCCATGTATTCCGACATGTCGAGCCGGACCAGCGCGCGCTCGTCATCGAACAGGAACTCGGCCAGGGCCCGCGCGCTTTCGGTCTTTCCCACCCCGGTCGGACCCAGGAAAATGAACGACCCGGTCGGGCGATTGACATCCTGCAGACCCGCCCGGCTCCGGCGCACGGCGTTCGCGACGGCCTCGAGCGCGGCTTGCTGACCCACGACCCGCTGGGAAAGCTCCGCTTCCAGCTTGGTGAGCCGCTCCCGGTCCGACTCCAGCATCTTGTTCACCGGAATCCCGGTCCACTTGGCCACGATCTCCGCGATATCCTCGGCGTCTACCTCCTCCTTCAGGTAACGGGTGCCGGACTGGATCCCGGCGAGCTGTTGCTCCTTGGCCGAAATGTCCCGCTCGACCCGGGGGATCTTGTCGTAGCGGAGTTCCGCCGCCTTCTGGAGATCGCCCGCGCGGGTCGCCTGCTCGACTTCCTGGCGCAGCTCTTCGATCTCCGCCTTCATGCCCTGGAGGTCCTGGATGACGGTCTTCTCCGCCTGCCACTGGGCCTTCATACCCGAGCTCTTCTCCTTGAGCGTCGCAATCTCCTGCTCGACAGCGGTTCGCCGCTCCTTGGCGTCCTTCCCCTTCTCTTTCAGCAGCGCCTGTCGCTCGATCTCGAGCTGCACGATGCGGCGCTCGATGACGTCAATCTCCTGGGGCAGGCTGTCGATTTCGATCCGCAGGCGGCTGGCGGCCTCGTCCACCAGGTCGATGGCTTTGTCCGGAAGGAAGCGATCCCCGATGTAGCGGTCGGAGAGGGTCGCGGCGGCGATCAACGCGTTGTCGGTGATGCGGACGCCGTGGTGAACTTCGTATTTCTCCTTGAGTCCACGCAGGATGGCGATGGTATCCACCACGCTGGGCTCGCCCACCAGCACCGGCTGGAAGCGCCGTTCCAGCGCCGGATCCTTCTCCACGTGCTTGCGATATTCGTCCAGCGTGGTGGCGCCGACGACGTGCAGCTCGCCTCGCGCCAGCGCCGGCTTCAGCATGTTGCTGGCATCGACGGCGCCTTCCGCCGCTCCCGCGCCGACGATGGTGTGGAGCTCGTCGATGAACACGACGTACCGGCCCTCGGCCTCCACCAGCTCCTTCACCACCGACTTGAGCCGCTCCTCGAATTCCCCGCGGTACTTGGCACCGGCCAGCAACAGGCCGATGTCCAGGGCGACCAGTTCGCGGTTGCGGAGCGAGTCGGGCACGTCCCCGTTGACGATGCGCTGCGCCAGTCCCTCTACGATGGCGGTCTTACCTACCCCCGGCTCGCCGATCAGCACCGGATTGTTCTTGGTCCGCCGAGAGAGCACCTGCATGACCCGGCGAATCTCTTCGTCGCGGCCGATGACCGGATCGAGCTTTCCGTTCCTCGCCAGGTCGGTCAGGTTCCTGGTGTAGCGTCCCAGCGACTGGTATTTCCCTTCCGGCTCCTGGTCGGTGACCTTGTGGGAGCCACGCACCTCGGCGAGCGCCGCCCGGAGCTGGGCCGGAGTGATTCCGGCCTCCGTGAGCAGAGAGCGGCCCGTCGTTCCTTTCTCTTCCGCCAGGGCCAGCACCAGGTGTTCGGTCGAGATGTAGGCGTCGTCGAGCTTCCTAGCCTCCGCCTCGGCCCGATCGAAAACCCTGCTGAGTTCCCGCGCAAAGGTGGGATCGGATCCGCCGCCGGTCTGGGTGGGGAAGCGCGCGATCTCGCGTTCGGTGGACTCCCGGAGCGCGGCGATATTGAGCCCGGCCTTCTGCAGGAGAGGCTGGACGATCCCTTCCTCCTGGTCCAGGAGGGCATAAAAGAGATGGGCATCATTTAGGACCGGGTTGCCACGGCGGCGGGCATCTTCTCCGGCCTCGCGAAAAGCTTCCTGGCCCTTCAGGGTCAGGCGTTCAGGTCTTATCATGTCAATACTTTCTCAGATGTATTTCATAAACACAAGCATTTATTGCGATTAGACAATCCACACACGGTGAATTATGAGGCTTTTCCACCTTCTCTGTACTAGGCAACCCTCGTTCCCCCAAATTCGGCCCATTTGGCAGACGGGGTCTCACCGCCTGTGGGCCCAACAAAAGTAAGGGGCGAGCTAAGGCTCGCCCCTCCGTACAATCATCTTTCGGGTACTGACCCGTTCTCCATCCACCACCAATTGGTAGTAGTACACCCCATCGGGGACCTCGTGCCCCTCCCGACCTCTTCCATTCCAATATGCGACGTAACTCCCGCACCGCAACCGAACATTCTCCAGTCGCTGGCCGGTTGAATCCTTGATCGTCGGCGCAGCCACCACCTGGACCAGCACGTTGTAAACCCGCAGGGTTACGACTGGTTGATGCCCTCGGTTGCAGACCTCCTTGTGAATCTCAAACGTGATAGTGGTCGAGGGAAAGAATGGGTTTGGCGTATTCTCCCTGAGCTCGATTCGCGGGGGGGCGGTGGATTCCTGCGCCATAACCGGGAAAGCGATCCCGAGGAGGAGCCCCACCCACATTCCCGGTCTGAACATCCGGATCATGCGTGGACTCCTGACAGACAAAGTTATGGCGCGATACGGGGGACCCTCCCTACCGGACCCATGAGAATGTTGACGGGGACAGCTGTAACCTAAGGTTTCCGGGGAACAAGAGGAACCTCCTTGAGTCGCCGACCGTCCCCGATCCGGACCGTAATGCCCTTCCGATCGGCCCATTCCAGCAGGGGGATGACGTATTTGCGGGTAAGGCCAAGCCGGTCGCGCACCTGGGCCGGGGTAATCGGTCCGGCCCGTCCCAGCTCACGCAGCTCGGCGGTAAACCGTTCCAGGGCGGTACGGGCAAAGTAGCGATCCCGTTCTACCGCCTCGACCCGGCCGGACTGGGCGGCCAGTCTCAGGGCGGAACTGACCTCTGGTACCGCAAGCTCTCGCGCCAGCTCCTCGTTGCTGGGCGGCGCGAGCTGAGCCTGCTCCAGCCGGGCGATTACCCGCTCGATCTGGGCCTCCCCTCCCGTCAACCTTGGCTTGAAACCGGGCTCTCTCGCAACACCATCTTCAAGGACGATTGTACCCCCGGCCGAGAGCCGGTCGATGACGGCATCGGTGAGCCAACCGGGTGACCGCAGCGACTGGCGAAGCTCACCAAGGGGGATTCCCCGGTCGACAGGGTGGGCGGCGTGAAACCGGGCGAGCAGCGCGACAGCCCGGGACCCGACCTCGGAGATCGCCGACTCAAGGACGAAGTAGCCTTGAACGTTCTGATAACCCTTCCAGGACCTGAGCCTGGAGGTGACGGCTGCCGGTGACTCGCTCGAGAGGAGGGGCAGGTCTCGCTCAGAGACGCCGAGTGGGCGCCGGGCGAGAACAGCGCGCAGCCGCCGCTCCGGCTCGGGACCAGCCAGCTCGGGCGACCAGCTGGCGCGGCGCGGAGGAATCGGGTCCAGCACGGTTCCGCCGCCGATGGTCACGACCGGGCTGTACGAGCGGACAACGAACCGGTCCCCGCTCCGGGCGATGACGGGCGATTCGAGCGCCAGCCGGGCGAGTCCGGCGTGGCCCGGTTCGATCCGTTCCCGGGGATTTACCCGGGCCAGGATCTCGGCGGTTCCCAGGTGAATTCGCACCCGGGAGCGCGTCACCAGTGCGCGATCGGCAATCGGAAGCAGCTGCAACTCGACATCGAGCGCGCTGGTCGGCTGCCATGGGGAGTCGCGGGAAACGATGACATCCCCGCGGCGCAGCTGATCGCGGTCCACTCCCACCAGCCCCAGGGCCGTTCGCATGCCGGGCATCGATCGATCGGCCGGCTTGCCGTGGACTTCGATGGACCGCACCCGCGATTCCGTGCCACCGGGCATGATCCGTAGGATGTCGCCGACGGCAATGCTGCCCGACCAGGCGGTGCCAGTCACCACCGTTCCAATACCGGCAACCGAAAAGGCCCGGTCCACCGGAAGCCGGAACAGATCGTCGAGCGGCCGGTCGGCGACTTCAGTCGCGACTCCGGCAATACCCTCCCGCAATCGGTCCAGGCCGATACCATTCGGCGCTGATACGGAGACCGGGGGGCCGAAGCGCACCGGCGAAGCGCTCAGCCATGTCGCGATCTCCTCCTCCAGCAACTCCAGGAGGTCAGGGTCAACCAGGTCCGCCTTGGTGAGCACGGGAATTCCCCGGGGAACTCCCATCTGCTCGACGATCGCCAGGTGTTCCCGGGTCTGCGGCTTGATCCCTTCGTCGGCAGCGATCACCAGTAACACCAGGTCGATTCCGCTCGCCCCGGCCACCATGGTTCGGACGAAATCTTCGTGACCGGGCACGTCGACCACACCGGCTACTCCGCCATCCGCCAGGGCCAACGGGGCAAAGTTGAGGTCGATGGTGATGCCCCGTTCGCGCTCTTCGCGAAGCCGGTCCATCCGGATCCCGGTAAGCGCTTCGAGCAGCGCTGACTTTCCATGGTCGACATGTCCGGCCGTTCCAATGATCATGCGGCGATCCACGGCCGCCGCAGCCAGAACTCCAGCGCGGGAAGCGGAGAACCCTCGCTCAGATGGTGGGTGATATATCTGCCAAGAAGCCGGCGATGGGCCGCTGCTTGCTTCGGAGCCAGCTCGGGGAGCGGGGCGGACGGGTCGAGCAGCAGCATCAGGTCCACCCGGTCTCCCTGCGACAGGGTTGCGGTGGCTTCACTCCTGGCGCAGGTGGGACACAAGGCACCGCCCTGCTGATAACTGAACGTCAGCTTGCCGTCGCCGATCGAGGTGCCATCTCGAACGCAACTTTCGACCTCGGGGGCAAACCCGAGCCCAGCAACGAGCGCCCACATCACCTTGAGTCCGGTTGCTTCGATATCCGGGTCGGCCGCGGTCTCCAGCCAGCCCAGTCCCTCGCGCAGAAGATGAAAACTCTCCGGATGCGCGTCGGCGGGGGCGAAGCGAAGCATCAGCTCCGCCAGGGCGGCAGCGCCGGCGTAGCGCTCCATGCTTTCGGCCAGGCGGAGCGGGACCCGCTGGAGATCGAATGCGGTGAGCAGCTGGAGGTCCCGGTTGGAATGAATGATGAGATGGGCGTGGCCTTCGCTTAGCACCTGGAGCGCCGCGCCAAAACGACTTTTGGGGCGCAGCGCTCCCTTGGCGATGGCGCTCTGCACCCCGAAGCCCTCCGTCGCCAGCCGGACGATCTTGCTGGTCTCCGCATAGCGGAAGGTGGCCAGGACAATTGCTTGGGTACTCAGGGAAGGCATGCTGCAATATAGAATTGAAAATTGAAGATTGTGGATTGAGGATTGAACAACCGCGGATTCAATTGTCAATCTTCAATCCTCAATCCTCAATCTTCAATTCCTCAGGGGATGTTCGTCACCGCCGCGACAATCGCGCACTCGCCCAGCGGGATACTGCCGGATTCCGAGAGGTTGCTGCGAAGCACGTGAGCCGTCCCCGGCGTGCCAGCCTGACAGGGCCCGGTGCTGATAGCGTAGATGCGGCCTTCGGCGTCCACTTCTACCGCCGAGTTCCCCGGGATCGCGATCCCGTCGCCGGCACCATGGACCAGGGTCCGGGTGACCATGTTGAATTCCATCAGTCCTTCCGAGAACGAGCTGATGAACAGGCGTTCGCCGGCGTCTGCGGCGGTGGCTCCCGGCGCGGTGCCCAGCCCGCCAAAGTTGGCGACCTCAGCCCGGCCGACCGGGTCCACAATCGAAAGTCGCCCCTGCCCGCCGAAGAAATCGCCGGTGCTGATCACGTACAGCAGGCCATCGCTTCCCACGTCGGCGAAGCCCGCGTTGCCAGGCCCCGGAAGCGCGATCGAGTCGATGCCGGTCGCGTGGGCGTTGGTGACCGGGTCGATCACGGTGAGCCAGCTCGGCCCGGCCGGTGAGAAGGTGACCAAGTTGCCGTTCATGACAAAGATCTTGCCCCGGGTAAAGATGATGCCCTGGGGATAGACCCCGACGGCGACCGACGCGGTATCGCCCGTGAGATAGTTGACCCGGGTGACGGTATTCAGGTTGGGGTTACCCACGTAGGCGAAGGTGTCATTCACGATCGCGACCCCGGTGGCGCCCGATCCAGCGGGAAGCTGGATGGTCCTGGTCACGTTTCCCGCGGCCAGGTTCACCACCGCCACCGAGTTGTCGAGGCCCATCGGCACCAGCGCGATGGAGCCCCGGGCGGCCACTCCAACCGGAGTGGGCGTGGTACCTCCAAGCGGGATGGTTATTCGCGTGCCGGGGGCTTCCACGGGGATGACACTGAGCGATGCCTCCGTGCTATTGACGACCAGCAGCACTTCGTTGGCCGGTGGAAGCGGTGCCGTAGTGTCGGCGCACGCCAGGACAGGGAGTAACAGAAGCAACGGCAGCCAGCGAGCTCGAGAGATCATGGGAATTCCAGGTTGAGCGACAGTTGAAAGGAACGGCCGGGAGCGGGAAACCCGGCGATGTAGGACGGTCTCTGGTCCAGCAGATCACGCACTTCACCTTGAATCGACAGCATTCGGCCCAATTGACGCTCGGCGGCCACATTGAGCAGGTTCACCCGCGGGAGCGGGTTGGTCCCGACCGTCGTGGTGAAGCGGGTACCGATGTGATGCCAGCGCATCGAGAGCCGCCAGGGTCCCGGTGTCCAGCGTGCTTCGGCAGTGTGGGTAAACCGGGGACGGTATCTCACCTGGGCGGCGCCCGGGTTATCGTAGGTAATCGCGCTCAGGTTGGTGCTGCCGGACAGCGAGAATGAGTTCGTGAGGTGAAAGTCGAGCGCGGCTTCCCCGCCCCGGCGCACCACGTCGAAGTTCCCCGGTGTCCAGATGAAGCGAAGCACCGGGCTCCAGAGGATCATGTCATCCACTTTTCCCCAGAAACCCCGCAGGTTGAGCCCGGCCTGGATGGACCCCAGGTGAAACTGCTGACCTATCCCACCTTCCAGCTCCCATCGAATCCGCTCCGGCTGAAGGTCAGGATTCAGCCGAACTCCTACATTTCCCTGGAACAGCACATCTGCCAGGGCGGGTACGGTGACGGCGCTTCCCAGTCCCAAGCTCGCACGGGACCCGCGATGTGACCACTGGGCATCGAGCCGGGCGCTGGCCGCCGGCCCGCTTCGCCCGGACCACCAATCCAGCCGGAATGCCGGCGAGAGACTCAAATTGCTCCGGCCGAAGCTGCGCTCGAAGACGGCGGCCGCTCCGATTCCAGCGCGACTGGAATGGGCTCTCTCCTGCACCGCATCTCCACTGAATGCATCGTATCGGACATCGCCGCTCCAGGTGAGCTGGCCCGACCAGCCCGCCGCGGTCACGGACCCCCGCAGCGCGATGGCGCCGGATCCGCCGGCGCCGGTGGTTTTCGCATCATAGGTGACGAACCCGGGGGGTGGAGCGCTGTCCCACGCGCGGGTGGAAAGCCACTCCACCGCGGCTTTCAGCTGGACTCGATCGCCGGTCCTGGCTCCGACAAATGCGGTCCGTTCCTCGGCGTTCGCCGATGGTGTCGGGTTGACGGTGGTCCCGGGCAAGCCGCGGTTGGCAAGGGTTGCCCGCGCGGTAAGGTCAACCTTGCGGCCATACCGCGCATTCAGCGCATACACCGACCCGCCGGCGTTTCGCCTGGTTCCTTCGCCGCCACCCGGCTCGGCGAACCCAAAACCATCGGGAAGCTGGGCAGCGGTGACGGACATCCTCCCCCCGGCGCCGGCCAGGGCCGCACCGCTCTCCATCGCTCCGTAGCTGGCCACCCGTCCATCGAGGGTGGAATTGCCGCCGCGCCGAGTTTCGATGCTGATGACTCCGGCGATGGCACGACTCCCGAAACGCGCGCTCTGGGCGCCACGCTCCAGCGACACCCGCTCCACGTCCCTGCTGTACAACCGGCCCAGGTCGGCGCGGCCGGTGAACGGGTTGTTGGCGGGGAACCCGTTGACGAGAACCAGGACCTCGTCCGCCGCGCTGCCCCGCACTTGCGCGATCGCCTCATCGCCCGCCCCCGTCCGGGTGACGACGATTCCTTCCCAACCGTCGAGCGCGGCAGCCAGGGTACTACCCCGCTCTTCCAGCTCAGCACCAGAGAGCGTGGCATCGGAGCTGGCATGGATGACCACGCTGTCGATCGGAACGGCGAGAGCTGCCATCTCCAGGTCGAGGCGCCGTTCGCCTCCCGGCACGACATCAATGTCTCGCTCGGTTGCCCGGTAGCCGACCGCCCGAAGTCGCAATCGAAGGAGTCCCGACGACACCGAGCCGAAGAGAAATCTCCCGCCTGCGGTGGTGACTCGCTCATCCTCACCCAGTCTGACTTCCACACCGGCAACAGGGCGTCCCGAGCGGGAGTCCACTACGGTCCCGTAGACTCGGGCCGGCTGCTGCGCGGCTGTCGAGCGTGCAAGGGTCACGAGCACCAGGATCAAGAGGTTCGGCCTCATCCCCGCACCTCTTCACCGGGCCGCAAGGGAATCAGCTGCGGCGCGGCGTCGAGCCAGCGCACCACGCCGAGCGGCCACTGGAATACTGGCTCCATGACCTCACGCTGAAAGACTTCCCGCGGGGTCCCTTCGGCAACGGTCTTTCCCGCCGACAGCACCAGCATGCGGGTCGCGTAGCGAGCCGCAAGGTTCATGTGATGGGTGATAACCATGGCGCCGAGCCCTTCGCCCACCAGCTGGTGAATCAGCTCGAACACTTCCATTTCGTGTCGAATGTCGAGCGCGGTGGTGGGCTCATCCAGCAGAAGTGCGGCGGGTGCCTGGGCGAGCGCGCGCGCCACGCGTACCCGCTGCCATTCGCCCCCCGAAAGCTCGCTCACCCGGCGAAAGCGGAAGTCCCACAGATCGCAGCGCCGAAGGGCCGACTCGACCTGTCGCCGGTCCGCTTCCCCGATTGAAGCCAGCGGCCCCAGCGAAGCGTAGCGGCCCAGCATGACCGCTTCCGAGACCCGCAGGGGATAGAGCATCTCCTCCCGCTGCGACACGACCCCAATCCGGCGGGCGAAATCTCCCCTGTGCCAGGCGGCGAGCGGCCGGTCCTCCAGCCTTACCTCACCTGATTCCAGGGGAGCCAGTCCGACCATCCCCCGCAGCAGCGTGGTCTTCCCGCTTCCATTGGGCCCCACCACGGCCACCAGCTCGCCGGGCGCGATTCCGCAGCTTACCCCATCGAGGGCCAGGGGACCCTGCGCCGCGTACCGGACCCGGAGATCGATCGCCTGGAGGATCACGCCAATGTCCTCCGCAGCAACAGCGCGAATACCGGTACGCCGATCAGCGCGGTGACGACCCCGACCGGCAGCTCGGCGGGCCGCACCACGGTGCGTGCCACCGCGTCGGCGAGAACCAGGAAGCATCCGCTCACCAGGAAGGTGAACGGCAGCATGGTACGGTGGAGCGGACCCCAGACTCTCCGGACCGCATGAGGAACGACGAGGCCGACGAAGCCGATGATGCCACAGGTGGCGACCCCGGCCGCGGTGAGCAGCGCCGTCGCCAGGTAGATGATGACTCGGGTGCGCTCCACATTGCTGCCGAGGTGATGCGCGGTTTCTTCGCCCAGGACCAGCAGGTCGAGCGAGCGGGCGCTCAGAAACAACAGGCCCAGCGGGATGATGCTGTAGAGAAGAAAGATGCCGAGCGATTCCCAGGAGGATCGGCTGAGACCGCCCAGGAGCCAGAGAAACACGTTGCGCAGCTGGACCGCATCGGAGAGTACGATGATGGCACTCATGAGCGCGGTAGCAAACGCTCCGACGACCACTCCGGCGAGCAGGAGCACGCGGGGATCCAGCCGTCGCCCCTCCACCTGGCTCAGGCGATACACCAGCGCCACCGCGGCGAGCGCGCCCCCAAAGGCGGCAATAGGCACCGCCCACGAGCTGGCCATCTTGAGCCCGATCGCTACCACCGCGCCGAGCCCCGCCCCACCGGAGAGTCCGAGGAGGTAGGGCTCAGCCAGCGGGTTCCGCACCAGCGCCTGGAGCGCGGCACCACACACGCCCAGGCTTCCCCCGACCAGGAACGCGAGAAACACGCGCGGCAGCCTCAGATTGCGGATGATCTCCGCGCTGGGCGCGGATGGATCAACCACGCCCCGCCACAAGGCGGCGGGTGTCAGCGGCACCGCGCCGGCCAGCATCCCGGCAAGCAGGCACGCCGCGGCCAGGAGCACCGCAGCCAGTCCTCGTTTCACGGCCGCAGCTCTCTGAACCGGGCCACCAGCTCCTGGATTGCTTCCGGCGCGCGGGGACTGGGCCGGCTGAACGCCGAGCTGGTCACGTGGATGAATCGCTGCTCCCGTACGGCGGGAACCGTTCGCCACTCGGGGCGCGACGCGATGGACGGCGGCCCATCGCTGCTCACCAGCAGCGCATCGGGATTTCGCTCCACGATCGCTTCGATGCTGACCTGGGCCGAGGGAGCCTTGAGATCCTGGAAAATGTTGCTGCCACCAGCGCGGGTAACCATTTCGCTCAGGAAGCTCCCGGCCCCGATGGCCATGGGTGGCTGGTCCCAGGAGACGATGAGGATGCGAGGGGGCGAAGAATCCGTCACCGACACTTCGTTCAGCCGGCGGATGAATACCGCGGTGAGGGAGTCCGCCGACGCCTGGCGATTGGTGACGCTCCCCAGGGCGCGCGCTACGCGGGGAACATCGACCAGCCGGTCCACCGAGAACTGCAGGGCCGGCACGCCGAGTTTGCGAAGCTGCGCTGCGGCGGCGGCATTGGATCCGGAGCGGTACATAACGACCAGGTCGGGCTTCTGGGCCAGCACCGCTTCGAGATTGGGGCTGATGCCGTCTCCCACGTCGGTGACCTGGGCGGCCTCCGCCGGATAGTCACACCAATGGGTCCGGCCGACCACCACGGGACCGTCCCCGATGGCAAAGAGAATTTCGGTCGTCGCGGGAATGAGCGAGACGACACGATGGGCCGGGTGCGCGAGGCGAACGGTGTCGCCCGCATCGTCCACCACGACCAGGGATCCGCTGTTGGCGCCCACCCGGGTGCACGCGGCGAGCAATAAAAGTCCAGTCCAGAAACGCAAGACGCCCTCCTCCGGGCACATCGGAGAAGGGCGTGAAACCACCCGGAGAAAGGCGGTCGGACGCCACCGTTCCCTCCCCCGAGGGCCTGCTGGTGGCGCGGTACGAAGAGGTCTCCTGGCTCCGGGCCCTCGTTCGCCTTCCCGGTTTCCCAGTGGCGTTGATGAACGAAGGGGCGCGCTGTGCGCGCCCCTTCGGGCGCATCACAGGCGCAATGCCCGTTACAGTGGCGGGGCCGCGCCGGATTTCCACCGGCTTCCGAGCATCCGCGTCCGCGAAATTGTGCTGGCTAGTCTAGGGGCTTGTCCGCGCCGCCGCAAGGTGCCGCGCCAGCTCCGTCCGGAGCCGCTCGCGATCCGCCAGGTAGCGTTGCCACTCGTCGGGACTCACCTCCGATTCCCGTCCCTGGTACCGGGCCTCCAGGGCGGCAATGCGATCGGTCAGGTTCTCGAGCGAAGCCGGCGGCTTCCGCGATCGCAGGCGCCCCAGAGCAACCAGCAACCCGGCGCCCACGAGACCAACCATCCCGGGCAGCAACCAGGGGGGAACTTCGCCCGGCGCGCGGCCGAAGGTGACCCTCAGCATGCTGTTGGCCCGGGGAGCCCCAACCCAGCGGCGAAAGCTCTCGCCCTCAATGCTCTGCGTGTCCATCAACGCCATCGCCGGATTCAGCACCCGGGCGGACGCGTCCTGGGCCAGCACGTTGGTCGCCACGCTGTCGGAAGGAAAGGGTACCGTCAGTCCGATACCCGCGGGCAGCAGGTACTCCAGGGTGACCTGCTTCTCACCCGGGGCGAGCGGCGCATACACCAGCAGGGAATCACCCTTGAGCCGGGCGGCATCGGCGGAAAAATCCGCTTCGCCAACCCGCGCGCCCACGACGCCGGATGGGACCAACCCGCTCCAGGTCGGGGTCAGCGAATCGAGTCCCACCCGGGTCTTGTCACCGCCATTGGAAAGCACGAGAAGATCCAGCACCGGCCGGGAACCATCCTGCAACGCATCGCGAATGACAAAATACCGGGCCGCCAGCCGCACCGGCGCGCTCGACGAGGTGTCCGACACGACCAGCACGACAGCCGAGTCGCCTCGGCCCTCGCTGTTCGTTACCGGCGCCGAGAAGTACTCGATTCCGGAAAAGTTGGTCGAGATGAGATAGATCTCGGTCGTGTCGGTTGGGACACGAAAGCGGAAATGTCCGGCCGCATCGGACACGGTGGAGTCCATCGGGCCCTGGCGGGTCCGCCCGACCCGGTGCAGGATGAGCCGGCGAGCGGGAACCGGCAGCGAATCGCCGGCGACAATGCGCAAGACCCGCCCGGAAGTGGTGGTGGTATGCTGCGCGGCGAGGGACGTGCTGCTGAGAATGGCGATGCTGAGGGCGAGAAGCGCGCCCCGGGCGTTACGAACGCTCACGGGGTGAACTTGCCGAAGTCCTGGGGGTCCATCTTCTCCAGATAGTTCTTGAGGCGTTCGGCATCGAGGTTGGCCACTTCCCCCTCCGGAGCCTCGATAGTGCGCTGGTCCAGCAGCTGCTCGGCGGTGAAAATCGGGGCGTTCAGCCGGAGCGCCAGCGCGATGCTGTCGGAGGGTCGAGCATCCACCTGAAATACGTGGTCGCCGCGGCTCATCAACAGCTCGGCAAAGTAGGTATTGTCCTTCACGTCATGGATGGTCACCCGGCGGAGCTCGGCTCCCAGTCCCTGGACGATCTGCTTGAGAAGATCGTGGGTCATGGGACGCAGCGCCTTGACGCCCTGCATCTCCATGGCGATTGCGCTGGCTTCCGCCGGCCCAATCCAGATGGGCAGCACCCGCTCTCCCTCTTTCTCCCGCAATATGACCACCGGAGTGTTGGTGGCCCGGTCCACGCCCAGGTGGGCGACCATCACCTCGATCATACCGACCTCCGGCTGCAAACCACGGTAAGCGGGTAGCAGTAAGCAGTTAGCGGCACAGTGCAGCCGCATTCTGGAGTGGGTCCCGGCCTCCTGAACAGGTAATTGTGGCCGCCCATAAACGAAAGAGCCGGGATCCTGCCCGGCAGGGTCCCGACCCGTGTCCCGCTTCCGGGCGCACAGCTGTGCGCCCGTTCTGCTTACTGTCGGTCAGGTTCCCGCGTCCCAGCTGGCCAGGTAGGTCTGCTGTTCCGTTGTCAGGCTGTCGATGCTGATCCCCATGGCCTGCAGCTTGAGCCTCGCGATCTCCTGGTCCACCGAGGTCGGCAACCGGTGGACGGCCTTGCTCAACGTCCCTGCCTGCTGGGCGATCACTTCCGCGGCCAGGGCCTGGTTCGCAAACGACATGTCCATGACGCTGGCCGGGTGACCTTCGGCCGCCGCCAGGTTGATGAGCCGCCCTTCGCCCAGCACCATGATCCGCTTTCCCTTCACGACGAACTCCTCGACCATGTTGCGCACCATCCGCCGCTCAGTGGCGATCTTGGCCAGGCCCTCGAGATCCAGCTCGACGTTGAAGTGCCCGGAGTTGCACACGACGGCGCCATCCTTCATGGCATTGAAGTGCTCGGGCCGGATGACGTGAATGTTCCCGGTCAGGGTGATGAAGAGATCGCCCAGCGGCGCCGCGTCCGCCATGGTGCGGACCTCGAAGCCGTCCATCCGCGCTTCCAGCGCCACCAGCGGGTTGACCTCGGTGACGATGACGTGGGCCCCGGCTCCACGCGCCCGGCCCGCGACACCGCGTCCGCACCAGCCGTACCCCGCCACCACCACCGTGCTGCCGGCCAGCAGCAGGTTGGTCGCCCGAACGACGCCATCCAGCGTGGACTGGCCGGTGCCGTAACGGTTGTCGAACATGTGCTTGGTATTGGAATCGTTGACCGCGATGATGGGGAACTGCAGTACCCCTTCATTGGCCATCGCCTTGAGCCGGATGACTCCGGTGGTCGTCTCTTCCGTCGATCCCTTGATCCGGGTCACCAGCGCCTGGCGCTCCTGCTGGGACAGCTTCTCTACCCAGCGCCGAATCGGAGGCGCCAGGTCATCGAGCCGGTTCAACGCCACCATGTGAAGGGCGCTTACCAGGTCGGCACCATCGTCCTGCGTCATCTCGGGCCCAAACGCGAGCGCCTGAGCGAGGTGGGTGTAGTAGGTCTCGTGGTCCTCGCCCTTGATGGCGAAGACGTGGACCTGGTGATCGCGAACCATGTGCGCGGCCACGTCGTCCTGGGTGGAGAGCGGATTGGACGCGCAGAGCGCGATCTCCGCGCCCGCAGCCCTGAGCGTGCTCATCAGGTTCGCGGTCTCACTGGTGACGTGGAGGCAGGCCGAGAGCCGGAGTCCCTCGAGCGGACGCTCCTTGGCGAAGCGGGCCCGGATCTGCCGAAGCACCGGCATGGAACGCTCCGCCCACTCGGTGCGGCGGCGTCCCTCGTCGGCGAGGGCGATGTCCTTGATATCGTAGCTGGCGTTGGCGGTCTGAACTGGCATGATCTCCTCAGCGCGCGGCGGCAAGCAGCTGCTTGACGCGGTCGGTGCGTTCCCAGGTGAATAGTTCGACGGGCTTCCCGTTGTACTTGGCCTTGAC
>JBDTTZ010000386.1:0-16152 GCA_040008015.1 Gemmatimonadota bacterium | reverse complement strand
CCCGGTCCCGCCCCAGGTGGCCGCGCAGCTCCTGGAGCACCTTCTCCCGGTTGGCCCGGGTTTCCATGTCGATGAAGTCGCAGACGATGATGCCGCCGATGTCCCGGAGCCGCAGCTGCCGCGCGATCTCGCGCGCGGCCTCGAGGTTGGTGCGGAGAATGGTTTTCTCGGGATCCTTCTTGCCGGTATAGCGGCCGGTATTGACGTCGATCGAGACCAGCGCTTCGGTGGGCTGGATGATCAACGAGCCGCCGGTCGGGAGCTCGCACCGGGCCTTGAAGAGGTCCCGGATTTCGGCTTCGATGTCGAACTTCTCGAACAGGGGCGTCGGCTCACCGTACAGCGTCACCCGGCTCATCAGGTCCGGATCGATCTGCTTCAGGTATTGCTCGATCTCGTGGTACAGCTCCTTGCTGTCCACGTGGAGCGAGTCCACCTTGTCGCTGAACACGTCCCGGATGATGCCCCGGGTGAGACTGGTTTCCCGGTGCACCAGGGACGGCGCCCGGACGAATCCTTCCTTCCGCTGGATCTTTTTCCAGATCCCCAGCAGCGAGTCGATTTCCCGCTTGAAATGGTCCTCGGTGACACCCTCCGCCACGGTGCGCACGATGACCCCGCCGGAATCCCTGGGCAGGAGACCCGACACCATCTCGCGCAGCCGGCCCCGCTGCTCCCGGCTGTCGATCTTGCGGCTGACCCCCACCTTGCTGGCGGCGGGCATGTAGACGAGGAAACGACCCGGGAGGGAAACCTGCGCGGTCACCCGGCAGCCCTTGGTGCTGATGGGCTCCTTGGTGATCTGGACCAGGAGAGTCTGGCCCTTCTTGAGGATGTCCTGGATGTTGGGGAGCGGGCGCCGGGGGCTGACCTCGCGCTGCCGGCCTTCGCTGGGGCGGCCCTCGCCGGAACGGCCATTGCCGCGCTTGCGGCGCCCCCGCTCGCGGCCGTTTTCCGGCTCGGCCTCGCCCTCGGCCGCAACTGGCTCGGGCTGGGCCTCCTCCTCGGCCTCGGCGGCTTCGGCGGCGATGTCTTCCGGATCTTCGTCTTCGTCGGGCTCCAGCAGATCGCTGGCATGGAGAAAGGCGCTCTTCTCCAGCCCTATGTCAACAAAGGCTGCCTGGATACCGGGGAGGACCGCTTCGACCTTCCCCTTGTAGATATCGCCGACCCGGCGGCGCTGATCGGGCCGGTCCACCAGAAGCTCGACCAGACGGTCGTCTTCCAGGATGGCCACGCGGGTCTCCCGCGGGCCTCCGTTGATGAGGATCTCGCGTTTCAAGTGATTTTGCCCGGCGCGGTCGTCCCGCCCCGGCTCCATAAACGTGATGCAGCGCCCGCGGCGGGATCCACGTCCCCAGCGAGCGCTGCCAACTCCAGAAGTCGACATCAACTTTCCCTGCCCGTCCGGTCGCTATCCTGGGCAGTACCCGCCGTCCGAGCGGAGCGGCGAACCCTGACCTCAAGACACCAAGACGGGGAGAGAGAGCAACCGGCTTGGCCTTACGCCTGCGGCCAAACCTGAAGATGAGCATCATGACCTGCGACAGGCCGAAATGAAGCATTGGTAAAGATATGGCGGGTAGGGCTTTAGCTGCAAGAGGGCGGTAGAAGACGGTAGAAGACGGTAGAAGACGGTAGAAGACGGTAGAAGACGGTAATAGTCGGAAATGGACTGGCGGGACAGTGCCGTCTACTACCGTCCATTACCGTCTATTACCGTCCATTACCGTCCATTACCGTCCATTACCGTCCATTACCGTCTATTACCGCCTGTTACCGCCCATTACCGTCTACTACCGTCCATTACCGCCTTTTGGTTCCAAATCCCCCAGGATCTGCCTCGCAATCACGATCCGCTGGATCTCGCTGGTCCCCTCGCCGATCTCGCAGACCTTGGCGTCCCGCATCATCCGTTCGACCGGGTAGTCGGTGGTGTAGCCGTAGCCGCCGAAGATCTGGACCGCCTTGGTCGTAGTGCGCATCGCCAGCTCGGAGCAGAACAGCTTGGCCATCGCCGCCTCCTTCTTGAACGGCTTGCCGTTCTGCTTGAGCCAGGCCGCATGGTACAGCAGGTGCTTCCCGGCTTCGATCTCCAGGGCCATGTCGGCCAGCTGGAAACTCACGCCCTGGTAAGAGCCGATCGCCTTGCCGAACTGCTTGCGGATGCCGGCATAGTTGAGCGCCTCCTCGTAGGCGCCCTCGGCGATACCCAGCGAAAGGGCGGCAATCCCGATCCGGCCGCCGTCCAGCGTCTTCAGGAAGTTGACAAACCCCTGCCCGATCTCGCCCAGCACATTCTCCTTCGGCACGACGGCATCCTCGAAAATGAGCTCCCGGGTGTCGCTCGCCCGCCAGCCCATCTTGTCTTCTTTCTTCCCGGCTCGGACCCCCGGGGTCTTGGGAAGATCGGCGACGTGCCCCACCCCGACCTCGCGGGCCTTCGACAGGTCCACCGTGTCCTTGGTGACGATGAAGCTGGTGATCCCCTTGTTCCCGTACCCGGGCTCGGTCTTGGCCGTGGCGGAAAAGATCTCGCCGACGCCGGCGTGGGTAATGAAGACCTTGGCGCCGTTCAGGACAAAGTGATCGCCCTTGTCCACCGCGGTGGTGGCGGTGCCGCCCGCATCGCTGCCGGCGCCCGCCTCGGTGAGGCCAAATCCGCCCAGCACTTTCCCGCTGGCCAGGAGCGGGACGTATTTCTTCTTCTGTTCCGGGGTGCCGAACTCGACGATGGGAGAAGTACCGAGGTTGGTATGCGCGCTCACGGTGAGGGCGTGGCTGGCATCCACCTTGGCCAGCTCGTGCAGCGTGATGTAATAGGAGAGCTGGTCCATCCCGGCGCCCCCCAGCTCCTCGCTCCACGGCACGCCCAGGAGACCCAGCTCACCCATCTTCCGGATGTTTTCCCAGGGGAACTCGGAGGTGCGATCAAATTCGCGGGCCACGGGCGCGATTTCCTTGCGGGCGAACTCCCGCACCATCTCGCGCACCTGCAGATGTTGATCAGTAAAGTACAGTGCATCATCCATTCAGCACGACTCGGGGTGTAAGGTCAGCCTAGCGAGGGTGACAAAGTGCTCACTTTGATCAATATAAACCAGCGTCAGTATTACCTTAGGACCATGCGACCACTGCTGTCCGCGGCCCGGGCTGCCGTAACCGGGCTCTTACTGCTGGCCTGCACCGACGCCAACGCTCCCCGGCCGGTGGCGCTCGGGCTGGTCGCGGTGGATAGCGGCTTCGACTTCCCGGTGTACGTGACCGCGCCGCCGGGAGATGCATCCCGCCTCATCATTGTGGAACGACGCGGCCGGATTCTCCTCCGCAAGAACGGGATCACCCAGGACTCGGCCTTTCTCAATCTCACCAGCCGGACGAGCCCGTCCACCGGTGAATATGGGATCTACAGTGTGGCATTCCATCCACACTACGCCACCAACCGCCGGTTTTTCGTCTATTACGCTGATTTGAACGGGGATTCCCGGCTGTCGGAATTCACCGCGACGACGAGTCTCGACCACGGCGTCCTGGCATCCGAGAAGCTGGTGCTGGCCCAGGACCAGGATCCCAACACCGTGCTCTATGGTGGCCTGGTGGCCTTCGGCCCCGATGGCTATCTGTATCTCGCCCTGGGTGACAGCCTCACCGGAGACGACATTACGGGACTGAGCAGTCCGGCCCAGGATAGCGCGTCGCTGCACGGAAAAATGCTCCGGCTGGATGTGGACCACGCCAGGCCGTATTCCATTCCGGCCGGGAATCCGTTCGTCGGCCGGTCCGGGTGGCGCCCGGAGATCTGGTCCCTGGGTTTCCGCAATCCGTGGCGCTGGAGCTTCGATCGCAAGACCGGCGAGCTATGGACGGCCGACGTGGGCGAACACCAGTGGGAGGAAATCGACCGGGAGCCGGCCGCCACCGGGGGCCGCAACTACGGCTGGCCAATCCGGGAGGGAACCCAGTGTTACCTCCCGCTGAACGGATGCGGCAGCACCGGCCTGACGCCGCCCTTCTATACCTATGCCCACGGGACGGCGTGCTCGGTCGCCGGTGGGTATGTGTACCGGGGGAGCAAAATGCCCTCGCTGCAAGGGACCTATTTCTACGGCGATTACTGCGGGGGATGGATACGGAGTTTTCGGGCCTCTCCCACCGGCCGCAGGGAAGAGTTCGACCCGATCGCATCACCCCTGATCAACGACAACGTGGTGTCGTTCGGGGAGGATGCGAAGGGGGAGATCTACGTGGTGATGGCGTCGGGGCGGATTTACCGGATCGAGGGAATCAACTGATTGAGGATTGAAGATTGAGGATTGAGGATTGAACAGCCCTGGATTCGAACGCCGCGTGACTTACAATCTTCATTCTTCAATCCTCAATCTTTAATTCCCTATCCCATACTTCCTGAGCACCTCGCGCACCCGGTCGAGCGGTATCGCCTCCGCCCGGTGTCCGCTCCCCTCCACCGTCGTCGCCATGAAGAGCGAATTGTAGATCGCCTCTTCGGTCGCTTCGGACACCGCCTGGAACAGCGCGGACATCTCCTCGTTCTCCAGCTCGGCGGTCGCCGCCCGGCGGCCCTGCGCCGGGCGCCGCATCCCCGGGGCGGTGCTGAACGCGATCACGTAGTCACCCGAGCCATTGGACGCCGACGAGCCGGTGTGCGCGAGTCCCATGATAGCGCGGGAGCCGAGCCGGCGGAGATTGCGGTCCAGGATCGGGGCATCAGTGGCGACGACCATGATGATGGAGCCGTCTCCACTCCCGCTTCCTCCCTGTGGCTTGAAGGCGTAGCGGCCCAGCTCCTTCCCCACCGGCGCGCCCAGTACCTGGAGTACCCCGCCGAAGTTAGTCTGCACCAGCACCCCCACCTTCCAGCCGCCAAGAATCGCGGGGAGGACCCGGGACGAGGTGCCGATTCCGCCTTTCCAGGCGAAGGCCATCGTGCCGGTACCGGCCCCGACCGAGCCTTCTTCGACCGGGCCGGTTCGCGCCCCGGTGAGCGCGGCCCGCACCTGCTCCGGCGTGATGGGACGGGAGCGGATCGCGTTGAGGTAGCCATCGTTGGTTTCCGCCACCACCGCGTTCAGCGAGCGCACCTCTTCCATCCCCGGCTGCTCCAGCATCCACCCGACCAGCGCATCCGCCGCCCGCCAGACGCAGAGCGTGCAGGTGAGCAGGATCGGAGACTCGAGCTCCCCGAGCTCGTTCACCTGGGTGGAGCCGAGCAGCTTGCCGAATCCATTGCCAACAACGATGGCGGCGGGGACCCGGTCGAGGAAGGGGTTCCCGTCATGCGGGAAAATCGCGGTGATGCCGGTCCGCACCGAGTCTCCCGTGCGGATACTGACCTGGCCGACACGAATCCCCGCAACATCGGTGATCGCGTTGAGCGGCCCCGGGGCGAAGACTCCCGGTGCTACCCCCAGGTCGCGGGCGAGCACCTGGGCAACGGAAGCTCCGGAGAGAGTCGCCAGCGCTATCAGATAAATCACGAATGTCTTCATCACTGGGCCGGTGAGAGCACGGAGGCAATACTCGACACCAGCTTGTCGGGGGTGAAGGGCTTCTGGAGTACCAGGGCCACCATGTCGATGGTCCCCTTGTTCCGGAGATCTTCCGCCGAGAAGCCGGACATGAACACGATGGGGAGTGCCGGCCAGGGCTCTTTCAGCCGGCGGGCCAGCTCCACGCCGCCGATCCCCGGCATCATGACGTCGGTCAGCACCAGGTCCGGAGGACCTTCCCGGCTGATCATCTCCAGCGCGATCACGCCGTCCGCGGCCTCGAGCACCCGATAGCCTGCCTCGGTCAGAATCCGACCCGCGATCATCAGTACCGCCGGTTCGTCGTCCACGATCAGCACCGAGAAACCCCCAGGCTTGAGCCCGGTTATCGGGACCCGGGGCTCCTGGCGCCGCTCGGCTGGCACCTCCTCCATGGTCAGCGGCAGATAGAGCGAGAACGTCGTGCCCTGCCCGGGCGCGGTCTCCACCCTGATGTGTCCTTCGTTCTGTTTGATGATACCGTAAACGGCCGCCAGGCCAAGCCCGGTCCCCTGGCCAAAGGGCTTGGTGGTATAGAACGGCTCGAAGATCCGGGCCAGGGTCACCGAATCCATTCCGGAACCGGTATCGCTCACGGTGACGAGGCCGTATTGGCCTTCCGGAATCGCCGTGCCAGCATAGGCCAGGACGCCGGCCCCCAGCGTGACCTCGGAGGTCTCCACCGCGAGCCTCCCGCCGTCGGGCATTGCATCCCGGGCATTGATCGCCAGGTTGACCACGACCTGTTCCAACTGGCCGCGGTCCACCAGCACCATGCCCGGGCAGGAAAAGGCGACCGTCAGTGCCTGGTTCTCGCCCATCAGCCGGCGCACGGCAGGCTCGAACTCCTTCGCGATGGTATCGAGCGCGATGGCCGCCGGCTGGTGAATGGCCCGCCGGCTGAAGGAAAGCAGCTGACGCGTGATCGTCGAGGCGCGATCGCCGGCCTTCCAGATCTGGCGCACGTCCTCGACCTGCTCGGCGCTGAGGGTGGAATCATTGAGCAGCATCTCGCTGAAGCCCAGCACCACGACCATCATGTTATTGACTTCGTGCGCCACGCCTCCAGCCAGGATGCCGACCGCTTCCATCTTTTCCGCCCGCCGCAGCCGCTCCTCCACCAACTGCACGGCGAGCCGCTCGGTGATGTCCCGGATGACCAGGTGCGCCGCCGGTCGGCCGTGGTCCACGAACGGGATGGCCGTCACTTCCACTTCGACACTGGAACCGTCGAGCCGGCGGAAGGTGTCCCGCACCGCGGGGATGCGTACCTCCCGGCCCGGATTGGCCGGCTGGAGATTGAGGCCTTTAAGGTAAGGAGGATTGAGGAAGCTATCGACCGGCAAACCGACCAGCTCGCTCCGGTCGTGCGCGCCGGCGAGCTCGAGGGCCGCGGCGTTAGCCATGGTGATGACGTTTCCATCGTGAATCAGGATGGAATCCGGCGCGAGATCCACCAGCCGATGGTAGCGCTCGCGGAGATCCTGACCCACGTCTGAGTCCTCTGGGGATGGCCGTGCACTGCTCATGACACTCCCGTTCCCAGGCTTTGCGACGATGGTATGCCGGTCAGGAAATGCCCGGCCGCGCCACGCCTTCGTAGCGGGCCCCTTTACGGCCCACGTAGCCGAGCTCAATGAGGCGGTCGAGGATACCAGCGAGATCGCTGGACGAGAGCCCCGAGCCCTGCTCGATGGCCTCAGCTGACGCCACCCCCATCCGGAGTATCACCTCGAGGGCCCGCCCTTCCTGTTCGGTCAATCCGTAGGGTCCCGGAATTCGGGGAATTTGCCGGGTAGGCTGCCCGCTGAGAACTCCGCTGTAGTTCTTGAGGGAGCCCCGCAAGAGGACCCCGGTGGGAGTGATCTCGTAGGAACGGAACTCGCTGCTGTGCGCACTCCCCCGCATTTTGACAACGGCCAGCACCTTGCGGAGCTCGCCGTCGAGCTCGACGTAGCGCTGGATGACAATGACATCGGTGAGAAAGGAGACCCGGTCATTGGTGAACTGGAGCCCCTGGTTGCGCTCCACCACCTCCACGGTCAGGAGGATGGTCACCCCCAGGCCGGTGAGCGTACCGACCAGGCGATACAGCGACTCGCGGAAGTCCTCGCGGAAGGTAGGGGCCAGCGCCATTTCAAAGCCCGACGTTGAGTCGATGACGACCCGGGTCGCGCCGATGCTTCTTGCCGACTCACGAATTTCTTCGAGCGCTTCATCCACCGACAGGTCCAGGGGCCGCAGATAGATGACCCGCAGTTTGTTGTTGCGAATCGCGGCGGTGAGATCCACGCCAAAGGCATTCGCCCGTTTCAGATACTCCTCGGGATGTTCTTCGAACACGGCGATGACGCACTTCTCCCCCGCCCTGAGTCCCTCGGCAATAAACATGGTGGCGAACGTGGTCTTGCCGGTCCCGGTCGGTCCCGCCAGGACCATCGAGCTTCCCACCGGAATGCCGCCCCCCATCATGGCATCGAGGCCGGCCACCCCGGTCGACAGTCGAACGCCGACTTTCCCCTGGGGCCTCTCTTCCCGTTCGGTGAGCCGGGGGAACACCTGCACCCCACGACTGGTCAGTCGGACCGTGTGCAGGCCCGGCATGAGGGCCATGCCCCGCATCTTCATGACCTGAAGCTTCCGGACGACCGAGTTCCTGTCCACCGCCTGAAACAGCCAGAGAATCCCGTCGGCCACGGTGAAAATGGGGTTGCGCAGTTCCTGCTCGTCGTACTCCCCGATGAGAAAGGAGGTGATATCCGAGGTCGTCAGGCGAAGAGCGAGCCGCTGCACAAAGTTTTCAAGGAGAGCCGGAGCTTCGAGCTGAGCGATCGTCCGCACCAGGGTTCGGAACGAATCAATCACCACTATCCCGGGCTTGATCCGGGCAACCTCCGCGACAATCTGGAGGAACACCTGATCCAGATCCCCGGCCAGGACTTGCTCGCTCAGATTGAGAAAATGAACCTCGGACCCGACCCGGCTCATATCGAAGAAGTCGAACTGCTGCTGATAGCGGAGCATCTTCAACGATGGCTCGCCCAGCAGCGTGAGATACAGGCCGGGGCGCTTGGCCGTGGCGTTGGCGAAAATCAACTGCATTGCCAAGGTTGTCTTGCCCGCCCCGGGAGCTCCGGCGATCAGGTTGAATGAAAGCTTCGGCAATCCTCCCCCCAGAACTGAGTCGAGACCCGCCACTCCGGTGGGCAGGATGGCGAGGGACACTCTGCTGCCAGCCGGTTTCGTCATGGATGGTTTCCTGGCCATCAGCTTACTCCTTCCAACTTGGTGTTAGGACTCAGACTCGGGGTCGCAGCCCAGGATTGTTCCACCAGCCGGGCCGCCATTTCGGCGCCGACCACCCGGCCCAGGAGCTCGACCAGCAACGCGACCAGCGCGATAAATGCGTCCACCACCGGAATAGCACCGTGGACGCGAACCGCCTCGGCCAGGCGATCGTTGGCTTCACCCCGGCAGGTTAGCTCCGCGAGCGCGGGGTGCTCCGTCCGCGTCTCCGCCAATCCCCGCTCCAGCAGGGTGCGATAGCCCTCGGCTCCAATCCACCGCCCGATCCCGGTCCGAAGCTGGGCGCACACGCGTCCCACCACGGCGACGACCGCTTCGGGAGAGCGATTATTCACCTGCTCGCCCTCCCATAGACGTTGCGCTACTGATGTCGCGCCGGCGGTCGCCTGGGGCATCCACGCCTTTCCAGCAGCGGAGTTATGAGAAGCATTGGCGGGGGCACTAGCCTGGCCCGAAAAAACGAAGGCCCACTCTCCCCCTGCATCCCATTGTCCTGGGGCATGAGGTTGTGGGCTGGGAAGCCGGGTCGTTGTCTACGCGCTAAAGTCTAGCACCATAATGTGGAATGTCAATTCGGTACGGAGAGAGAACTGCGCAGACTCAATCGAAGGATCTAGATCCTTTTGTGAAGGAGGTTGAATCCACCAGGATTTCCACCGCGCCGCTGATCGGGTCTACCACGCCATCCAGATGGCGATACAGCGCGAAGCGGGATCCGCGGCTGACCTTGATCTCCGCGTCGTCCGACAGGAGATAGTACCCGATCGGAATCCGCTGCCCCGGACGGATCCAGCACTCACAGCCCGGGGTGGAGCCGCGGGGATTTACCGTCACCTGGACCGGCTCGCTGGTGGCATTGCTGATGAGCGGCGAGAAGTACCGGTCCTCGCCGGTCCAGCTGTCGATATCCACCGCGACCCGGCGCCGCAGCTTTTCCAGCAGGGTCATCCCCTCGACCCGGATGTTCCCCCGGTAGTCGGCGCCCAGGGTCTTCAGGCTGTCGTTGACCCAGGGCCGCACCAGCGACCAGGATGCCAGCACGGTGCCGTCGACCGGCATGTCCATGCGGAAGGTCTCGCCCGGAGCCAGCGTCCGCACCCCACCGCTCTGGCCCGACGTTCTCCAGCGCAGGGTGACCGGCAGCACCAGCTGGTTGTGGGTGACATACTGCGGCGTCCCCTTCACTCCATACAGCACCAGGCCGGTCGCCGCGGCCGCGAGAGTCATCCAGCTGATCAAGGATTGGTATTTCGCGTTCGACAGCAGGGAGCTGTCGCCGGAGCGGCGGCCTACCGGGCGCGGAACCGGGGAGAGGTCGGCGGCCCGCCGCCCGGTCGAGTCGTTGGACCGGGGAGCGCGGGAGCCGCGGTTCGGGGTCACAACCTCGACGGCGGCCGGCATGATGTGCGTCGGGTCGTCGTCGCGGATCTGGCGCACCAGGCTGTCGCGCGAGCGGAGCGGCACCAGCGGCCCGGATTGGAGCCCAATCCGCATCGCCTCGGCCATGTCCGCGGCCGACCGGAACCGATCGTCGGGCCGCTTGTGGAGCGCGCGCAGAATGATCTCGGACAGCCAGCGCGGCACCTGCGCGTTCACCTCGGCCGGCACCGGCACCGCCTGGCTGATGTGGCGCCCGATCAGTTCCTGCGAGGTGTCGCCCTCGAAGGGAGGCGCGCCCGTCACCAGGTGAAAGAGCACGCCGCCGATGGCGTAGATATCACTGCGGTGATCGACGTTGGATTGGCCGAGCGCCTGCTCGGGGCTCATGTAGGTGGGCGTGCCCACCACGTAGCCGGAGAGCGTGTTGCCGGGCTCCTCATCCATCTGCTTGACGATTCCGAAGTCCACCAGCAGGGGGCGGCCGGTCAGCTTCTCGACGATGATGTTGTCGGGCTTGATGTCGCGGTGGATCATCCCCTTCTCGTGCGCGTGCGCCAGCGCCTGGAGAATGGGACGGATCAGCGACACCGCCCGCTCCGGCTCCAGCGCCCCCTCTTCGTGGATGATGTCGCCCAGGGATTTACCTTCGATGAAAGGCATGGCGTAATACACCAGCCCCTCGCGATCACCGACGAAATGGATGGGAAGGATGTTGGGATGGCTGAGCGAGGCCAGGGCACGGGCTTCCTGCTCGAAGCGCTGCAGCATGCCGGTGGTCCAGGCGAGGTCGGGGCGGAGGACTTTCACCGCGAGCCGGCGGTGCAGCTGCCGGTCGTTGACCTCGTACACCTCCGCGAAACCGCCGCGGCCGAGGAGATCGCGCACCTCGTACTTGTGACCAAGCGCGATGACCAGGCGCTCCCGGGCGCTGGATTCGAGGGAAACACTCTTATCGGCCATGGGGCTGTAGCTTGGAGGTACTGCCACCAAATCGCAAGGTTAAAACCCGGCCAGCCTCCGCAGTCCCCTGCCCCAGATGCCGCGCCCCTTCGAGAGATTCCTGGGGATATGGGGCGCGCAACGATCGCACCCACTGCAATTCCGTGCAGACTCCGCGAAGTACGTCAGCATGGTCGCCCGCCGGCAGCGGCCGCACTCGGCGTACCGCTCCATGGTCTTGATCCGATCCAGCGCCAGCCGCTTGCGGGTCCGGACCGGTGCCCAGTCGACCGGCCCCTGGTGCGGCCGCAGTTCTCGCCGGAGCCGGGCCGCGCTCTCCAGGATAGCGTCTGAAATGCCCGGCGGGTTCTTGGGCCCCTGCCATATTTTTTCCACCAATGCCGGCGCGGGAAAAGTGGTTTCCAGCTGGCGGCGCGCCAGGCCGGCGTCGCCGGCCGAGTAGAGCAGCACGCAACGGGCCGGCGCGCCATCGCGGCCGGCCCGGCCCGCCTCCTGGTAGTAGGACTCCATGGTCGGCGGCATGGCCCAGTGCACGACGAGCCGGACGTCCGGCTTGTCGATCCCCATGCCGAAGGCGCTGGTCGCGACGACGATGTCCAGGTCGCCATCGAGGAAGCCGCGCAGCGTCCCCGCCCGGGTGAAACTCTCGAGCCCGGCGTGATAGGGCGCGGCCCGCACGCTGCGCTCCCGCAACGCCACGGTCAGGATCTCGGTCTGGCCTCGAGTCGGCGCGTACACGATGGCGGTGCCGTTTCGCTGGCCGCACCAGGCGAGGAGCGCGGCGAAGCGGGATCGCTCATCCGCGACCGGGGTGACCCCGAACCAGAGATTGGGACGGTCGAAGGATCCCTGGATGATCCGGGGATTCTTCAATCGGAGCGACGCGGCAATGTCGTCTCGAACAGTTGGAGTGGCACTGCCGGTCAGGGCCACGATGGGCGGGGTACCGAGCAGGTAGGCCGCGCGGTTGATCTGCCGGAAGCCGGGCCGGAAATCGTGGCCCCATTCCGAAATGCAGTGCGCCTCGTCCACCGCGAGCAGCGCGGGCCGAATGCCATGGGAGCGAAGCTCGCTCACCATTTGCCCCAGCCGCTCGGGGGAGACGTATAGCAGGTGCAGCCGTCCGTCCTTCAGGTTCCGCCAGATCTCCGCTGTCGCCGGGGCGGAAAGGCTGCTGTTCATGGCGGCCGCGGCAATTCCCCGCCGGCGCAGCGCCTCGACCTGGTCCTGCATCAGGGAAATCAGCGGCGAGACCACCAGGGTGAGCCCGCCCTTCACCAGCGCGGGAATCTGAAAGCAGATCGATTTGCCGCCGCCGGTGGGAAGGACCGCCAGCGTGTCATGGCCGGCCAGGACCGCCTGGATCACCCGCCGCTGGAGCGGGCGGAAGTCGGAGTAGCCGAAGTGCCTGCCGAGGAGCTGGCTGGCCTGGCTGAGAAGTTCGGCGATGGACGAGGCCATGGAGCCACGGTACTCTTATCCCCTTCACTTCATGGCATCCCAAATCCGCGACCCGGAGCAAAGAAATGCGACGTATATTGCTATTGGCCGGCATTCTCGTGCTGGTCCGGAGTGTCTCGGCGGTCGCCCAGGGCGACGAGGCAAAGAAAGCCGAAGTCCTGGCCACCGTGCAGAAGCTCTTCGACGGCATGCGGGCGCGGGACACGGCGGCCGTCAGCCAGGTGCTGGACTCGAGCGCCCGCCTGGTGACGACCCTCAATGCCAACGGGGTCGCCGACATGGACATCACCGCGGTGCCCGACTTCGTCCGTATTGTCGCGATTGCCGCGCCCGGGCAGCTCCTGGATGAGCGCATCGGCGGCCCCGAAGTCGGGGTTGAGGACAACCTCGCGACGGTGTGGGTGCCCTATCGGTTTTACCTGGGAACCGGCTTCAGCCATTGCGGGATTGACGCATTTCAGCTGGCGAAGACCTCATCAGGATGGAAAATCATTGCGCTGGCCGACACGCGAAGGGCGCCGGCGGAGTGTGAGTCGGCCGCGCAGGGTGACGAGGCGAAGAAGGCCGCCGTCCTGGCCACGGTCCAGAAGCTGTTTGATGGAATGCGGGCCAGGGATACCGTGGCGATCAGCCAGGTGATGGACCCGATCTCCCGGCTGATGACTTCGCGTACCCGGTCCGGCGCCCCGGTGGTGGAGGCCAGGTCCACGCCGGATTTCATCCACGATATCGCCACCGCGCCGGCGGGGCAGGTGCTGGATGAGCGAATGCAGGATCCTGAGGTAAGAGCAGAGGATAACCTGGCAACCGTCTGGACGAAATATCGGTTCTACGTGGGGGAACGGTTCAGTCACTGCGGGGTGGACGTCTTTCAGCTGGCGCGCACGCTATCGGGATGGAAGATCATTGCGCTGGCGTACACTATTCGGCCGGCGCCGGAGTGCGGCACGTAAGTTTCGGAAAGCAGGCTTGGTCGAGTCCGATTGCGTGGTCGGCTTTTCATCGCGACTCTTATTCCTGTTTTCGCTCTTTCGCGTTTTCGCGATGAAAAGGGCGACGCGCACTAAGACCAGCCGGGCCGGCTCGATACTAACTGCCTCTGTTCCAATCCCTCCCTGGATACCGAGAGCAGGCCTGGTCGAGTCTGATTGCGTGGTCGGCTTTTCATCGCGAAAACGCGAAAGGGCGAAACTGCGAAGACAACAGCCTTGAAAGGGTGACACCAAGATGACCAGACCGGCGGGCTGATACCCGCTGCCACTGTTCCTATGACTCCTCGAGGTGGTGTTTTCCTGAGAGCCAATAGAGCGACATGCGAAGACAACAGTCTTGATTGTTGTATCTGTTATTCCTGTTTTCGCTCTTTCGCGTTTTCGCGATGAAAAGGGCGACGCGCACTAAGACCAGCCGGGCCGGCTCGACCCTAACCGCCTCCCCTCCAGTCACTCCCGGATGTCCGGTTGTTTCCTGAGCAAAAGCCGCAACAGCAGCGACGCACCCAGCAACCCGATCGCCACCCAGGTGATGATCCGGTTGTTGGTGGCGACGCCGGCAATGGTGAAGACCAGGCCGGCCACGATGAGGACCAGGCGAAGCCGGGGCAGAAACCTCATTTCTTCAAAAACGCCGCGATCGCCGTCCTGAAATCGGGCGTCGCCCGGGAGAGCGCGTTCACCCGGGCGCCCATCCGGATGCCGTCCTCGAAGGCCAGGCCGTCCAGCTGATAGAACTGCTTCTTGGTGAACGCCAGCGCGGTCGGGCTCGCGGCGGCAAGCCCCTCCAGCACTATCCCGGCTCCACTTTCGAACTCGGCGTCGCCGAATACCCGGGAGATGAGTCCCACGCCGGCCGCTTCGCGGGCGCCGAGCACCCGGCCGGTCGCCGCCAGGTCGAACGCCACTTTCTCTCCCACCAGCCGCTTCAGCATCGTCATCACCATCGCGGGAACGAAACCGCGCTGAATCTCCGGGTACCCGAACTGGCACGATTCCGGGGCCAGGACCAGGTCGCACGCGGTGGCCAGCCCGGCGCCGCCGGCCAGCACCCTCCCGTGCACCACGGCGACGACCGGCTTGCCCAGCCGCCGCATCTGGATGAAGACGTTCCCCATGATGAGCGCGGCGGCTTCGTTCTGCTCCGGGGTCCGGTCGGCCGAGGCCAGCAGCTCTTCGAGATCGGCGCCGGCGCAGAAATCCTTCCCTGCACCCCGGATCGCGACCACCCGCACCGCGGCATCGAGGTCCGCGGACGTGAGCTGCCGGGCCAGCTCCTCGAGCAGCGGCGTGCTCAACGCGTTTCGCTTGTCGGGGCGGTTGAGCGTGAGCGTGAAGACACCGTTGTGGAGCGAGGTGAGCAGAAAACTCATGGCTTCACTTTCAGTCGTCGGACGAGATCGGCCGGCACCCGGATCTCCAGCCGGAGGAGCGCGGTCGAGTACACCTTGCCCTGCGCATCAGTCCTGAGCGAAATCGTGCCGCCACCATCCAGCGCTTCGTGGAGCAGGAAATTGAGCGCATGGAGATTGGGCAGCTCGTAGCGCTCCACCCGGCCGGCCATCCCCCGGAAATGACGCGCCACCTTGGCGGCGGTCACTTCCCTGGCCAGGATGGGGTAGAGCGCGGGGTCATTCGCGATGACGCCGATGTTGGCCGTGTCGCCCTTGTCGCCCGAGCGGGCATGGGCGACGTGGCGCAGCTGGACCAGCACGCTAGGGGGGCGAACTCGAGGCGACTTTCTGGTCTTAGGCAATCGGATTTGAGATTAATGTGGACGGACTGTTCACCGCAAAGACGCAAAGGGCCGCAAAGAAGCTATCCATATTCACCGCACAATTTCAGGCGGTTCTTCGTGGCCCTTCGCGAGCTTTGCGCCCTTGCGGTGAAGCTTCTCTCGATTCACACTGCCAGAACTTCGACCTTCACAAACGGATCGATCTCTTCCCGCGGGATGAGCGCGGGCCAGAAGGCGACGATCTCCTTCACCTCCGGCTTGGAGCCGTACCCGGTGACACCCGGCGGGCCGGTCAGGACCAGCGGAGCCACTTCCCGGGTGAACCGCTCGACCGGCGCCTTGTCCCTGGCCCGCACGCCGATGCGAAGCTGTACTTCCGGCATCTCGGGGTCGGGCGGCCCCGCCAGCCGGCCGTGGGTCGAGTTGTACCCGACGAACTCGGTGTGGATCTTCTCGAAGACGAGCCCCTCGGCATGCAGGCGCTCCCGGATGATCCGGTCGGCGGCCCGGGCCTTGTCGTAGGCGTCGGGCCAGGAATACACCAGTGTCCCGACCGCCTTGTATCCGTAGTGATAGGCGATCGACACTTTATAGAAGGCCGTCTTCGGCCCGCCTCGAATCCCGCTCACCTGTACCCGGTCGCGCCCGCGCTGGGCCAGGTTGATCGAGGTAAAATCGGCCACCCCGTCGGCGTTCACATAATGCTTCGGGTCCCCGATCTCGTACAACAGCTGCTCGGTGACGCTGGCCAGGTTGACCACGCCGCCGG
>JBDTTZ010000385.1:0-7492 GCA_040008015.1 Gemmatimonadota bacterium | reverse complement strand
ACGTGTTCTCCGTGACTCCGTGGTGAATCAGTCCAAGGGAAGCCTGGCGACAATCTCCCCAGCCTGCCGCGCCGACTCGAAGCCCAATCCCTCTCGCGTATCGAGCGGCGTGTGAACCCGCTTGAACGTCTCCCAGTCCAGTCGCGCAACGGTTACGGCGCGCGCTCCGACCCTCGCCAGCGGCAGGCTGTCCACGAAGATACCGATCGGGAGGCGATGCTGGCGGGGTGACGCGGGCGCGAACTGCCGGGCGACGGCATCGGCGAGGGGATGGGCCGGCGCGCCATGCACCACCAGCCGCCACGGGCCCCGGTCGTCGATCGTGTCGAAGTTGACGACGTCTCGGCCCCGGAGCCGCGCCCCGTCCTGCTGGGCAAAGTAGCGAGCGCCGATCAGCCCGAACTCTTCCGCCCCGGTGATCACGATCCCCACCCGCGGGTCCGTCGCCCGCTCGGCGACGACCAGCGCCGCCAGTAACCCGCTGCCATTGTCGCGCGCTCCGGGCGAAGCACCCTTGAGCCTGCCGCGGCCGGCGAGAAACCCCGCTACCACGGCCAGGCCGGAGACTGCGGCCACAAAGGGCACCGGCAGAGGCCCGCCCAGCCGGGCCAGCACGGCAATTGAGAGCATCAGCGTGGCGAACACCGTCACCCATACCGCCACCAGCCGCCCCGCCATCGAGTGGGCCTGCGCCTTGGTATCGAGATGCGCCACGATCCAGCGGTCCACCGCACCGCCCCGGGTCGCGATCAGGTTGGCATCTTCGCGCATCTCACCGCCGGCGCCATACCACCCCATTCCCAGCCCCACGGCGATGACGCCCAGGGCAACGAGTCCGGGGAACCAGACCAGGAGGGCCGCCCAGGCGGGGATGCGAGGCATCGAGAGCAGGAAGATTTCCAGCAGGGAGAGCCATCCGAGCCCGGCGCCGAAGACGGGGAACCCGAGAAGCCCGGAGGGAGAAAACCGGAAGCGTTGCACCTCGACTTGAAAGGCCTGGGCGGCGAGAAATTCCGCCACCCGGTCCCGCGCCTGCCGGGCTTCCTCGCTGCCGGCTTCCCGTCCCCCGGCGACGAGCTCCTGGACCAATTCGAATGCGCCCGGCGCGCTGTCTTCCTGATTCACCACGGAGTCACGACGTTTGCACGGAGGGATGAACCAGTTGCCTCAGGACCTGGACTTCTTTTTTCCCTTACCGAAGCGAAGGCTGTCCGGGTCGGCCACCGCGGCGCGCGCGGTTTCCTGGGTGATCTGGCCGTCCTCCACCAGCTGGATCAGGTGGTCCTCCAGCGACTGGGTGCCCGGCTCCTGGGCGTCGGCGACCAGGTTGCGAATCAGGTCGAGCCCATCGGATTTCTTGAGGACGCTTCTCAGCTCGCTCGATGAGATGAGAACTTCCAACGCAGCGACCCGGCCGTCCCCGTCCTTCCTGGTGAGCAGCTGCTGGGCGATGACGGCGCGCAGGGCGTCGGCCAGCCGGAGCCGGCCGACCTGCCGCTCGTCCCGCGGAAACATGCCCAGCAACCGGGTCAGCGCCGAGAAGACGTCGGGACTCGGCAGGGAGGCAATGACCAGGTGCCCCATTTCAGCGCCTTTCAGCGCCAGGTCCAGGGTCTCCGGGTCCCGCATCTCGCCGATCACCACGACATCGGGGTCTTGCCGCAGCGCGGCGCCGAGGCCCACGCTGTAGGACTCGGTGTCCACCCCCACTTCCCGCTGGGTGACGGAGCAGTTGATATCCCGGTGGAGAAACTCGATCGGGCTCTCGATGGTGACGACGTGCTTGTGGTGATTGCGGTTGATATGGTTGATCATCGCCGCGATCGTGCTGGTCTTGCCGCTCCCGGTGAGCCCGGTGACGATGACCAGCCCGCGCTCGGCTTCCGCCACGTGCTGGATCACCTCGGGCAGCTCCAGCGTCTCCAGGGTCGGAACGTCGAACGGGATCACCCGCATCACGATCATGAACGACGAGCGTTGGCGCAGCACGTTGACCCGGAAGCGGCCCACCCCGGGCATCCCCCAGGAGCAATCAAAATCCTTGAGCCGGTCGATCCGCGCCTTTTCGTCGTCGCCGGTGATCAGCTTGAGCGCGATCGCGCGGGTCTGGTCCGGGGTCAGCCGCTGCTTGGTGAGGGGAACCAGTTTGCCGTTGATCCGGGCCCGAAACACGTCTCCCGCCTTGATCAGGAGGTCGGAGGCGCCGCGCTCAACAGCCGCTTTGATGATTTTTTCCATTGCCGCTTGGAGTTAGAGAGGCATTTCGTACAACTGCACACCACCGAGCCGCCGAGCACGCTGAGGTTGTCGCTGAGCAAACCGGTCAGACAAGAACAATACAACAAGAAGAGGCTGTTTATCGCTTTTCAGTTCTCAGCGACAGTGTCGGCGATCTCGGCGGCTCGGCGGTGTGCTTTTCCTGTCAGATTCCAGCAGGAAGGAAGCCCATCCGACGTTTCACCTCCTGGATCGTCGCCAGCGCGAGCTCCCGCGCCTTGGCCGCGCCCCGGGCGAGTACCCGGTCCACTTCGCCCTCCCGCTGCCCTAGCTCCAGCGCCCGCTGCCGGATCGGGGCCAGCGCCGCGCTCATGTTATCCGCCAGCACCCGCTTGCAATCCAGGCAGCCCCAGGCGGCTCCGCGACAGTTCCTTGCCACCAGCGCCACCGTTTCCGGCGGCGAGAAATACTTGTGCAGGTCGTAAATATTGCAGATATCGGGATTGCCCGGGTCGGTGCGCTTGACCCGCGCCGGATCGGTCATCGCCGGGCGCAGCTTTTGCCAGATGGCCTCCGGGCTCTCCAGGATGCCGATCGTGTTTCCCATGCTCTTGGACATCTTGGCCTGGCCGTCGAGACCCATGATCCGCTTGGCCTCGGTCAGGAGCGGTTTCGGCTCGGGAAAGAAATCCACCCCGCCGCCAAACTGGGCATTCCACTTCCGCGCGATCTCCCGCGACAGCTCGAGGTGCTGGACCTGGTCTTCTCCCACCGGGACCAGCTCCGCGCGATAGAGCAGGATGTCCGCCGCCATCAACACCGGATAGTTGAGCAATCCCGCAGGAACGCTTTCCATCTGCCGCGACTTATCTTTGAACTGGGTCATCCGCTCCAGCTCCCCGACCGGGGTGACCGCGTTGAGCAGCCACTGGAGCTCGGCGTGTTCCGGCACATGCGACTGGACAAACAGCGTCGCGCGCTCGGGATCAACCCCGGAGGCCAGGAGTCCCAGCGTCATCTCGCGGGTACGCGTGGCCAGCGCCGCCGAATCGTATGGGCCGGTGATCGCGTGCAGGTCCACGATGCAGAAGATGCACTCGTGCTGCTGCTGGAGTTTGACCCAGTTGGAAACCGCCCCCAGCAGGTTGCCGATATGCAGCTCACCGGAGGGTTGTATGCCTGAGAAGATGCGCGCCATCTGCCCAAGCTACCGAGCCCGGGTATGGGCCGCAAGATGGCTTGCCTCTTGGACTTAGTGATACCCTTGGCCGAAACTGCCAACCCAAAGGCGCGAAGCCGCGAAGAACGGCTTTATTACTGATTAATCAGCTACCTGGTGCTATTGAATGTCGACACCAAATAGTCTTCGCGACTCCGCGCCTTTGCGTTGGATGTTCTTATGAACCTGCTTGAATTGGCCCAACAGGCTGCGGAGCGAGCCGGCCGCTATCTGAGAGAGGTCGAGCGGCCCGATTCAGCCGACTGGTCGCGGAAGGGCCCCAGTGACTTCGTGACCGGCGTAGACCGCCGGGCCGAGGAGATCATTCGGGAGACGCTGCTGGCCGGTGAACCGGGGTCCACGGTGGTGGGAGAGGAACTCTCACCCAGCGTGGTGACCTCGGGGCTGGTGTGGATCGTGGACCCGCTCGACGGCACCACCAATTTTCTCCACGGTCTCAGGGATCACGCGGTTTCGATCGCTGCCGCGGTCGATAGCGAGCTGGTGGCGGGCGTGGTGCTCGAGGTCCCCGCCAACCGGCTTTACCGTGCCTGGCTGGGTGGAGGAGCCTGGCTGGGCGAGCGCCGCCTCAAGGTCTCCAGCATTACCACCCCTGCCGATGCGGTGATCGGAACCGGGTTTCCTTATACCGATTTCTCCCGGCTGGAAGAGTACCTGGGGCAGTTTCGCCGGGTGGTGACCGCCACCGCGGGCGTGCGACGCCCCGGCTCGGCGGCGTTAGACCTGCGCTCCGTTGCGGAAGGGGCCTTCGAGGGGTTCTGGGAGCAGCGTCTGTCGGCGTGGGACATCGCGGCGGGGATGTTGCTCATTCGGGAAGCTGGAGGAAGGGTTACTGATCTGTCAGGCAGGGATCTCGGAATTGAGCATGGTCCTGTCGTGGCGGGAAATCCCGAAATCCATGCCTGGCTTCTCAAGGAACTGGCTACCCAATAGCGGAATCCTTCCTGGTTCTCCCTTGAATCCCTCACCCCCGTTCCCCCTCTCCCATAATGGGAGAAAGGGAGAGGGCTAGCGGGGCAACACCCTGATCTCGACCTTGTTTTCGGTGAGCTGCGGGATCAGCAGGCGGTGCCGTTTGCGGTCTACGGCGATGTCCGCCGGGCTGGCGAGACCGGTCGCGATGGCGCGGAGCGTCGTGCCGTCGTAGAGGTACACGCCGGTCGAATCCCAGCTGGAAACCACGAAGTGCCCGCCACCGAGCATCTCCACGCCGTCATAGCCACCCGGGCCGCTCATCAGCTCGGCGGGGGCGCTGTCCCCGGGCTTCCAGCCGAGTATCCGGTTCCCGACGATCAGCAGCCGATTCCCCGTCGCGTCCCAGGTGACGCCGTTGGGCTGCGACAGGGCATCACCCTCGAGCACCACGCTGACCGAACGATCCGGCGCGACCCGAAACAGCCGGTCGGGGCCCGGATGCTCCATGCCCGTCGCCGTGATCCGGATGCCGGTATCGGTGACGTAAATCGAGCCGTCCGGAGCGCGGGCCACGTCATTGAGAAACACCGCATGCTGGCTGGAAAGATCCACCGACCCGAGTGCTCGTCCGGTGACCACGTCGAAGATCCGGAGCGCGTCGATATCCGCCACCCAGAGCGAATCTCCGGAGAGCGCCATGCCCTTTGGGGCGTTCAGCGTCACCCCGTTCCGGCCGCCCTGGATGAAGTGCAGCGAATCCGCGGTGCCATCGGGCTTGAGCCGGGCGATGTACCCGTTGTTGTCCTTGACCGAGGGGTTGCCGTTGATGTTGGCGACGAGGTAGACGTCGCGCGCCGCGTCGTCAAGAACAGATTCCGGCGCGTCGAAACCGTACACCGTGGCGACGACGGAGTCGGCCATGCGGGAGCCGGCCGCGGAATCAGCCGTGCCCTCGCTGAGCCGCTCCTTCTTCGTACAACCGAGGAGTGCCATAAGAGCCAGCGAGACCGCCAGCGCCCGAGTCGACATGGTATTCTCCCTTGAATCCCTCACCCCCATTCCCCCTCTCCCATAATGGGAGAGGGGGCCAGGGGGAGAGGGCTATGCCGTGGTGAGTATTCTTGGTCCGTTCTTCGTGATCGCGACGGTGTGCTCGAAATGCGCGGACAGGGTCCCGTCGGCCGTCACCACGGTCCACTTGTCGCCCAGGGTGCGGGTAGCGGGGTCGCCCAGGGTGATCATCGGCTCGATCGCCAGGGTCATCCCTTCCATCAGCTTGGGACCCCGCCGGGGAGAGCCGTAGTTGGGCACCTGCGGCTCCTCGTGAAACGCGGTGCCGATGCCGTGTCCCACCAGCTCTCGCACCACGCCGAACCCCGCGGCTTCCGCCACCTTCTGGACCGCGTGCCCGATATCGCCCACGTGGTTTCCCGCCCGGGCCTGTTCGATGCCCGCGGCCAGGCTTTGCCGGGTCACTTCGAGCAGCCGCTTCGCGTCGGGAGAGATCTCACCCACGGCGATGGTCGTGGCCGAGTCCGCGTGCAGGCCATCGTAATGCACCCCCACGTCCACGCTCACGATATTTCCCTCGCGAAGCACCCGCCGGGGCGAGGGAATGCCATGGACGATCTCTTCGTTGATGGAGGTGCAGAGGGTCTTGGGGAAGCCGTAGAGGCCCTTGAAGGACGGCGTCGCGCCGGCGTGGCTGCGAATGAACTCCTCGGCCAGGCGGTCGAGGTCCTCGGTGGACATCCCGGGGCGGGCCTGCTCGTGCATCAGCGCCAGCGTTTGGGCCACGATGCGGCCCGCGTGGGCCATGGCTTCGATTTCGCGCGGCGACTTGATTGTTATCATCGTCAGGTATGAAGAGCCGCTTGCTCTTCACCCTCCCAGAACGCTTTTGACCCTCTCCGCGATTTCCTCGACCGTGCCGACGGCATCGATCGTCTCGACCTTGCCGGACTTCCGGTACCAGTGGAGCACCGGCGCGGTCTGGTCTCGGTAGGCGGCCAGTCGGATCGCCACGGCGGCGGGATCGTCGTCCGCCCGGTTTTCGGTGGTGCGCCGCTTGTCCAGCCGGTCGAGGATCACTTCGTCGGGAACCTCGAAAAAGAGCACGTGGTCCATCTTGCGCTTCTTTTCGGCCAGTAGCTGCCGTACGCCCTCGGCCTGGGGGATGGTCCGCACGACCCCGTCAAAGATCACGCCGTTTCGTGCAGCGTCCTTGGCCAGCTCGTCCCGCACGACGCCCATGATCAGGTCATCGCCCACCAGTTGGCCGGCTTCCATCGTCGCCTTTACCTTGAGGCCGATCGGGCTCTGATGTTTCACCGCGTCGCGCAGGAGATCGCCGGTGGCGAACTTTGGGATCCCCAGCTGCCGGGCGATGATGGCACCCTGGGTGCCTTTTCCCGCACCGGGAGGGCCCAATAGCAAGATATCCAATGTGATTCTCGTTCAGAGACAGGTGACAGGTGACAGGTGACAAAACAACCAATTAGGAGCGAGAAACGAAAAGAATTTCAGCTTTTCCTTGTCACGTGTAACATGTCACTTGTCACGCTTTTTACATATACCGCTGTTGCCGCCCGCGGAACTTGACCCGTCCGGTCTTCATGAAGCTGTCGTACTTGCGCAGCTGCCGGTGCTGCTCCACCTGGGCGATGGTATCCAGCAGGGTGCCGACCACGATCAGCACCGAGGTGCCGCCGAACGCCGACTGGAAGCCGAGCTTCTTGGAGACCAGGATCGGGATCAGCGCGACCAGGGCCAGGAAGATGGCGCCGGGCAGGGTCACCCGGGACAGGACCGCGTCGATGTAGTCCGCCGTGCTCGCCCCCGGCTTCACGCCCGGGATGAAGCCGCCCTGCTTCTTCAGGTTCTCCGCCAGGTCCACCGAGTTGAAGATGATGGAGGTGTAGAAGTAGCTGAACAGCAGGATCATCGCCGTGAAGATGATGATGTACGGCAGATCGCCCGGGGTGAAGAAGTCGGCCATGCCCTGGAGGAACCCGTTCTTGGTGACGCTGGCCAGGGTGCCGGGGACGATGATAATGGTCTGGGCGAAGATGATCGGCATGACGCTCGCCGTGAGCAGCCGGATCGGAATGAAGGTCTTCT
>JBDTTZ010000384.1:0-4211 GCA_040008015.1 Gemmatimonadota bacterium | reverse complement strand
TCGCCATGGTGCGGTCCCCCTGGCGCTCCAGCATGACGGCCCGGGGCGCCACCGACGGATCCATGGAACCCTGGGCGAATCCGACCGAAACGGGCGCCAGTGACAGGGCGCCAACCAGGGCCAGAAGGGGATTCGATGAGCGAACGCGCAGGGTCATTGAGCGGAGTATCAGGGAAGATCCAAACATGTAACGACGGCCGCGTTATGGCTAGGGGGACGCTCGAATCAGCTCTGGAGGCACGTCTCATCCACGGTAAGGACTGAGGACTGAGGACTGAGGACTGAGAACTTAGTCCTCTTTCTAGAGTGGCATGCAGCCATGCTTCTTCGGCGGGTTCTTGTCCCGCTTGGTCGCCAGGACCCGGAGACCGTCGATCAGCCGCGGACGGGTATCCCTCGGGTCAATAACGTCGTCCACAAATCCCCGCTCGGCCGCCGCATAGGGGTGGGCGAACTTGGCGGTGTAATCCTCGATCAGCCGTGCCGTCGCCGCGTCCTTGTCGTCCGCCTGCTCGATTTCCTTCTTGAACAGAATCTCCACCGCCCCCTTGGGACCCATCACCGCGATCTCCGCCGTGGGCCAGGCCAGGTTGATGTCGCCGCGGATGTGCTTGGAGCTCATCACGTCGTAGGCCCCGCCATAGGCCTTGCGGGTGATGACAGTGAGCTTGGGGACAGTGGCCTCGCAGTAGGCGAACAGCAGCTTGGCGCCGTGCCGGATGATGCCCCCGTGCTCCTGGGTCACCCCGGGGAGAAACCCGGGGACATCCACGAAGGTGACCAGCGGAATATTGAACGCGTCGCAGAAGCGAATGAACCGCGCGGCCTTGGTGGAGGAATTGATGTCGAGGACCCCGGCCAGTACCGCGGGCTGGTTCGCGATGACCCCGACCGACTGACCTCCGAGCCGGGCGAACCCGGTCAGGATGTTGCCGGCATAGTCCCGGTGCACCTCGACGAAGATCCCCTCATCCACCACGGGCCGGATGACATCGTGCATGTCGTAGGGACTGGCCGGCGAATCGGGAATCACGTCCAGCAGCGACTCGTCGCGCCGGTCCACCGGATCCTGGGTGCGGCCCAGCGGCGGGGCATCGAGGTTGTTGCCGGGAATGAACCCGAAGAGCTCCCGGATGGCCGCGATGGCCTGGGGCTCGCTATCGTGCACAAAGTGAGCGACGCCGCTCACCCCGCCGTGCACGTCGGCACCCCCCAGCTGCTCGAAGCTCACTTCCTCGTGGGTCACCGTCTTCACCACGTTGGGCCCGGTGACGAACATGTAGCTGACCCCGCGAACCATGAACACGAAATCGGTGATCGCGGGGCTGTACACCGCGCCGCCGGCGCAGGGGCCGAGGATGGCCGAGATCTGAGGGATGACGCCGGAAGCGAGGGTGTTGCGCAGGAAGATGTCGGCGTAGCCGCCCAGGGAGACCACGCCTTCCTGGATCCGGGCTCCGCCGGAATCGTTGAGCCCGATCAGCGGCGCACCGGACTTCATCGCGAGGTCCATGATCTTGCAGATCTTTTCGGCGAACGTTTCCGAGAGGGAGCCGCCGAAGACCGTAAAATCCTGGGAGAAGACATAGACCAGCCGGCCGTCGATGCGGCCGTAGCCGGTCACCACGCCGTCGCCGGGATACTTCTCATCGGCCAGGCCGAAATCGGTGGCCCGGTGGACCACGAAGCGGTCGAGCTCGACAAACGAGCCTTCGTCCAGCAGGAGATCGAGCCGTTCGCGGGCGGTGAGCTTGCCGCGCTTGTGCTGCTGGGCGACGCGCTGTTCTCCCCCGCCCTGCTCGGCCTGGGCCTGGCGGCGGTGGAGATCGTCGAGAAGGGAGCGGGGATCGGGCATGGGTGGCCTGTATCTTAGCGGTTGACCAACCCAACGCAAAGGCGCAAAGGCGCGAAGATCACCAGAGTGAAAACGACACTATCGTGCGTCAATTTGATGACAGTTGATAACATCGACAACCTTATGTTATGTGACTTCATGTTTACGTGACTTCTCGTTTTGGAGATGAAATGGCAGTGACGCGGGAAGACCTTGATCGTCTCTCCTACCGCATCATCGGGGCCGCCATCGAAGTCCATCGGCATATTGGTCCCGGCCTTCTTGAGCGGGCTTATGTCGAATGTCTTGCTCGCGAATTCCGCATTCAAGGGATTGACTTTGCAAGAGAACTATCAATTCCCGTCCTTTATAAGGGAGATCCCCTGGAGTGCGGATACCGATTGGACTTCCTGGTAGAACGGGAATTCCCCCTTGAGCTGAAAACGGTGGACCACGTTCTGCCGGTTCATGAAGCCCAGGTCCTGACCTACCTGCGACTGCTGGACAAGCGCCTGGGGCTGCTGATCAACTTCAATGTTCCTGCTCTGGCCAAGGGAATCCACCGAATCGCCAACAACTTCTGAACCTTCGCGCCTTGGCGCCTTTGCGTTGGCCGTTTTGTGGCTGAAAACGAAAAGGGCTCCCTGCTGGGAGCCCTTTTCACCAAGTACGATCCGGCTTACTCCATCGGCGCGGACTCATCCTGCTGATCCTGCGAATCCGGCTGATCGACGATCACCGGGCGCGGCACATAGCCCGGCAGCATCTCGCCGAAGCCGACAACCGCCAGCACGATCCGGTGATGGATCGGATCGACTTCGAGCACCTTGAGATCGAGCTGTTGGCCTTCCTTCACCGCGTCGCCCGGGTTTTCGATGTTCGGCACTCCGAGCTGCGACATGGGGACGAAGCCCTCGATGTCGTTGCCCAAGTCCGTCACCACGCCCTTGTCCATCAGCCGGGTGACGACGCCGCGGAGCTCGGTACCGACCGGGTAGGTCTCGCCGATCTTGAGCCAGGGATCTTCCTCGGCCTGCTTCAGGCCCAGCGAAATTCGCTTGTTGTCGGCGTCGATGTTGAGGATGACGACGTTTACCGTGTCGCCTTTCTTCACCGATTCCGACGGGTGCTGGATCCGCTTGGTCCACGACATGTCGGAGATGTGGATCAGGCCGTCGATGCCCGGCTCGATCTCCACGAAGGCGCCGAAGCTGGTCAGGTTGCGCACCTTCCCGGTGATCATGGTGCCGACCGGGTACTTGAGCGGCAGCACGACCCAGGGGTCCTGCTCGGTCTGCTTCATGCCGAGGGAGATTTTCTCCTCGTTTTCGTCCACCTTCAGCACCACGGCCTCGATGGTCTCGCCGATGCTCACCACTTTCGACGGGTGCCGGACATTGCGGGTCCAGCTCATCTCGGAGATGTGGACCAGGCCTTCGATCCCCGGCTCCAGCTCCACGAAGGCGCCGTAGTTGGTGATGGAGACGACCTTGCCCTGCACCCGGGTGCCGACCGGGTACTTGCTGGCGACGTCCTTCCAGGGGTAGGCCATCAGCTGCTTCATGCCCAGGCTGATCCGCTCCCGCTGCCAGTCGATATCGAGGATCTTGACCTCGACCTCTTTCCCGATGGCGACGACCTCCGACGGGTGAGAGACCCGGCCATACGACATGTCGGTGATGTGGAGCAGGCCGTCCACGCCGCCCAGGTCGATGAATGCCCCGAAGTCGGTGATGTTCTTGACCACGCCCTTCCGGACCTGGCCCACCTGGAGCTCCTTCATCAGGTGCTCGCGCTTGTGGGCCCGCTCGTTCTCCAGGATCACCCGGCGGCTCACCACGATGTTCCGCCGCCGCTTGTTCAGCTTGATGATCTTGAACTCGTAGGTCTGGCCCAGCAGCTCGTCGATATTGGGCACCCGGCGGAGCGCGATCTGGCTGCCGGGAAGGAACGCGTCCACGCCCATCAGGTTCACCACCACCCCGCCCTTGATCTTCTTGACCAGGGTGCCTTCCACCGGCTGGTCGCTCTCGTGCGCCTGGCGGATCTTCTCCCAGACCCGCATGAAGTCGGCCTTCTTCTTGGACAGGACGACCGCGCCTTCATGGTCTTCCAGGTGCTCCAGGAAGACTTCGACTTCATCACCTTCCTTGAGGTTCTGGGGATCCTTGAATTCGTCGAGGGGTACCGAGCCCTCGGACTTGAAACCCACGTCGAGAATGACCGCGTTATCGGTCACCCGAAGGACCTTGGATTTTACGATCTCCCCTTCGACGATGGAGGCCATCGTCTGCTCGTACATGGGGAGCATCTTCTCATAGTCTTCGGAGGTGTACTCTTCGTCGATCAGGTCCTGCCGAACGCGGAGACCAGTGGG
>JBDTTZ010000383.1:0-1821 GCA_040008015.1 Gemmatimonadota bacterium | reverse complement strand
GCGCGGCCAGCCCGCCGAAGGCGATCAGGAACTGGAGGTCTTCCTGGCTGAAGGAGTCGATCGCGGTGAGACTGTCCACGTAGAGGATGCCGAGGACTTCCTCCGCCGAGGCCATGAGCGGGGTGCACATCGCCGAGCGCACGCTCTGCAGCATGATGGACTGGCCCTTGAACCGGGTGTCCGCGGCGGCGTTCTCGGAAATGAGCCCGACCCTCTCCTCGACCACCTTGCTGGCGATGGAGCGGGGCACATGGGAGAACGTGGTGTCGCCCAGCCGGCTCTTGGAGATCTTGGGATAGAGCTCTTTGGTCTTGGGCTCCATCAGGAGGATGGACACCCGGTCGACGTTCATGACCTCGAAGGTCATGTTTACGACGGTGGTGAGCACCCGGTCCAGGTCGAATTCGCCGGAGAGGGTCTGGGAGATATCGAGCAGCAGCGACAGCTTCTTGGCCTGGCGCTCCTGGTCGGTGGTGCCCTTTACCCGGAGCTGGCCCACGCCGGACGGGCTGCCGTCCACGTTCGTAAGGTTCGCCAGGTCCGACTTCCCGCTGCCGCTCACCGCGATCTGCCGCACGATGGTGCCGCCGGGGACCTGGGGGTACGGCTGCGGCGTGGCATGGGCCGGCCGTGGCGCCTCCAGGGCCTTCAGCTGAAAGACCACCTTGCCGAAGGTGACGGAATCGTTCGCCTTGAGGACAGCTTCGCCGATCCGGTCGCCGTTGATGAAGGTCCCGTTGCTACTCTCCAGGTCCTTTACCGATACCCCATCACCGGTGAGGCGCAGCTCGGCGTGACGGCGAGAAATCGTGGGATCGATTACCGCCAGGTCACTGGTGACCGCCCGGCCGACCACGACGGTCCGGTCGGCTGGCAGGTCGTACGTCTGATCTCCGGCGATGCTGACGAGACGAAAGGAGGGCATAAGGAACCGGGAATATAATGGCTGATGGCAGATGGCGTATGGCAGACGGCAGATAGCGTATCGCAGATGGCAGCAGCGTCGAACATTGGCCATTAGCCATCAGCTATCAGCTATCATACGCTATTAGCGTGGCGCGGCCACGATATAGATGCCGGGGCCCGGAATCGTGGCCTGGAGCACGTCCGCGGCCGGCCGGGTCGAGGTGAGCAGGTGAAAACGCCCATCCGCCTCCTGGTGACCGATGGAAAGCGCCGCCTCGTACCGGGCGGCGTTTCCATACTTGGCAATCGCGGCGGACGGCGCCGAAAAGTGCACCGGGTATTCGAAACGCAGGATGGCGCCGCTCTTGAACTTGGGCGTAGTGCCGATGGTGAGCCCGTAGGTGCCGGGCCGGGGCACCAGGGTGATGGTGTAACCCGGGCCGGAAGAATCGGGGAGAGTCTCGGCCGTGAGCACCAGCTCAGCGAACACGGTGTTGTCGGGTGGTCCGTGCCGCAGCACCACGGAGCGCCGGGTCTTGGGCGCGAGGCTGATCGTAGTGTCTGAAGGCGGCGCTCCCCAGGCCTCCAGCAGGAAGAGCCGGTCCGGCGCCAGGGTGACTTCGGGGTTCACGGTCGGCTCAGCGGCGCCCTGTACGGCGGGCCGCCCCCGGCAGCCCGCCATGGCACAGAGCAGCGCGAGGCCGGCGGTCCGGGGGCTGATTATCTTGGGAATAGAACCCCACCGGGAGCAGGCAATAAGACGGATTTGTGCGGTTCTCCTCACGGCGCTTCTCGGTCCTCTCTCCAGCCTCGCGGCGCAGCAGTGGAACGATCCCCGGGTGCTGGACCTCGTCCGCCGGGGCGCCCTGGTCCGGCAGCAGGCGCAGGGCGATTCCAGCCTGACCAGCTACCACG
>JBDTTZ010000382.1:0-6202 GCA_040008015.1 Gemmatimonadota bacterium | reverse complement strand
CCGGCGTCGTGCTCGATGCCACCGGCCTGGACGACGAGGCCATGCTTGGCATCGCCGCCGACGTGGGATACTCGGAGACGGCATTCCTCCTACCCGATCCGGAGCATCCTGGAGCTGCGGACCATTTCCGGGTTCGCTACTTCAGCCCGAAACGTGAAGTCCCCTTCTGCGGCCATGCGACCATCGCCAGTGCCGTCGCCCTGGCGGAACGGCACGGCCCGGGCCAACTACATTTTCAGACTCCTCCGGGTCTCGTGGTGGTGGACACCGTCGTCACTCCCGGAGCGCCGCCGACCGCGACCCTGACAAGCGTTCGGACCCGGCTCAAGCGTATCGCCCCTTACGATCTCGACCAGGCGCTCAAGTTTCTTCGCTGGAGCAAAGGGGACCTGGACCCCGACCTGCCGCCCCGCATCGCGTTCTCCGGCGGCTACTACCTGATTCTCGCCTGTAAAACCCGGGAGCGCCTGGCGCTTCTCAACTACGATTTCGACCGGCTGTTGGAGCTGATGCTGCGCCTGGACGTGACCACGGTGCACCTGGTGTGGCGAGAGGGACCGGATGTCTTCCATGCCCGCGATCCATTCCCTGTAGGCGGCGTAGTGGAAGATCCCGCTACCGGCGCGGCGGCCGCAGCATACGGCGGGTACCTGCTGCATCTCAAGCTCCTGGTTCCGCCGGCGAAGTTCACCATTTTCCAGGGGCAGGACATGGGCCGGCCCAGTGTCGTGCGGTGGAGGTTCCCGACCCGGACGGTCGAATTCGCGTCAGCGGGCAGGCGGTGCGGCTTGACGCGTGATCGGGAACCGGCCTGCGGTTTGCTGATGCCGGTCTTTGCGCCCAGTCGGGCGATATTCCCCATGTAGGGGGCGGAGGCCTCATTCAACCGGGCCAAAGGGCCTGTGATGGAATGGTTCCCAACCTTCCAGTGCATCGAATCGTTGGGCCACTGCGGCGAATCGGTTACCAGTCTGGCGGGGCCCAGCCCAGATTCAAATACGAGTTCTCTGAGGAGTCATACGTGGCGAAAGCGAAGTCGGTCTACCGTTGCTCTGAATGTGGGCACGACCACCCCAAGTGGGCCGGCCGCTGCGAAGGTTGCGGTGCCTGGAACACGATTGCCGAAGAGCCGCTCAGCCTTCCATCTCATGCACCTTCAGGCGGACGCGGTCGTCGTGGCGGCCAGGGCGGTCCTGAACCCTCTCGGCTGCGCGATATCGCCGAGTCGCGGTTGGTTCGCTGGAAAACCGGGCTCGAGGAGTTCGACTTCGTGCTGGGCGGAGGCATCGTCCCCGGGTCCATGACGCTGGTCGGCGGCGAGCCCGGCATCGGCAAGTCCACGCTGCTGCTCCAGGCCGCGGCCCGGCTGGAGGCCGCTGGATTGCCGGTCCTCTACGTGAGCGGCGAAGAGTCTCCGGACCAGCTGCGGCTCCGCGCCGACCGGCTCACCGAAGACAGCGGCGCTGTCCACGTGCTGGGCGAAACCCGGCTCGACGCGATCCTCATGGCCGCCGCGGCCCTGCCGGCCCAGGTCCTCATCCTCGATTCGATCCAGACGGTCTACAGCGAAACGCTGGAAGGCGCGCCGGGCAATGTCGGCCAGGTGCGCGAATGTGCCGCCCGGCTGATGCGCTTCGCCAAGGAAACCGGCATCGCGGTGATCACGGTGGGACACGTCACCAAAGGTGGAGGATTGGCCGGGCCCAAGACGCTGGAGCACATCGTGGATACGGTGCTCTACTTCGAAGGCGAAGGGGTGCACGACTACCGGCTGCTCCGCGCCACCAAGAACCGCTTCGGGTCGGTGGACGAGCTGGGCGTGTTTTCCATGACCGAGCGCGGGCTCCTGGCGGTGCAGAATCCGTCGGCCCTGTTCCTCTCCGCCCGGGCCGCCGATACCAGCGGCAGCGCGGTCACCGCGCTCATGGAAGGCACCCGCCCGGTGCTGGTGGAGGTGCAGGCGCTGGCGGCCCATTCCGGCTTCGGCACCCCGCAGCGGGTCGCGACCGGGCTGGACCAGAAGCGGCTGGCCGTGCTGCTCGCGGTGCTGGAGCGCCGTGGTGGTGCGACGTTCTCCAACCTCGATGTCTTCGTCCAGGTGAGCGGCGGGGTCCGGCTCACCGAGCCGGGTGCCGACCTCGCGGTGGCCGCGGCGCTGATATCGAGCCTGCACAACCGGCCCGCGCCCTCCGACGTGCTGTTCCTGGGCGAGCTGGGGCTGGGCGGCGAAGTTCGCCCCATCGCGACGCTGGAGCGGCGGCTTACCGAAGCGGCGCGACTCGGTTTCCGGCGGGCCTACGTCGCTCGCCGCTCCGCGGCACGGGTAGATGGAGTCACGCTCATCGGCCTCGACGATATCTCCCAACTGGTGAAGACCCTTGCCGCGTGACGTCGGGGTCGTGCTGGTTGCCGCGGGCGAAGGTCGCCGGCTCGGCCACGAAACCCCCAAGCAGTTCCTTCCCATCGCGGGCGTCCCCATGCTGCACCGGGCGCTCCGGCCGTTCACTTCCCATCCGGATGTGCGCCAGGTGGTCGTGGTGCTGCCCGCCAGTCAGGCCAGCGCGCCACCCGGATGGCTGGCGGCGCTTGCGGGTGACCAGTTACGAATTGTCGCCGGCGGGGCCCAGCGGATGGACTCGGTAGAGCAGGGGATTCGCGCACTGGGAGCCGAGTGCATGCTCGTACTGGTTCACGATGCGGCCCGTCCCCTGCTGCGACGCGAGATCGTCGCGGCGGTCATTGACCAGGCTCGCAAGGGCACCGGGGCCATCGCGGCCGTGCCGCTGAGCGACACCCTCAAGGAAAGCGGCCCGGTATCCGGGATGCCGCAGATCCGCCGGACCATTCCCCGGGACGGCCTCTGGCGCGCCCAGACTCCGCAGGGATTTCCCCGGCCGATGCTGGAACGCGCCTTTGCCGCGGCGAGAAAGGATGGCGCCACCGGCACCGACGAAGCGGCGCTGGTCGAGCGTATCGGGGAGCCGGTCGTCCTGGTGCCGGACTCCGGATGGAACATCAAGGTGACGACCCCGGAAGACCTCGATCTGGCTGAGCTCATCGCCGCAAGGCAGCAGCCATGACGCTTCCGTTCCGAACCGGGGACGACATCGCCCGCGCGATCGAGCCGGTTCGGCGGCACCTCGATCAGGGTGGAATCATCGGCTATCCTACAGAGACGGTGTATGGCCTGGGCTCGGCCCCGGTCGCGGGGCCGACGGCGACGCTGGCGGACCTCAAGGGCCGGCCCCAGGGGAAGCCGTTCCTGCTCCTGGTGAGCAGCCGGGAAATGGCCGAAGCCTGGGGCCTCGTCTTTACCCCCGCCGCCAGTGCGCTCGCTTCCGCGTTCTGGCCCGGGCCGCTGACGCTGGTGCTGCGCGGCGCGGAAGGTCGTTTGCCCGATCAGCTGAGAGGCCCCGAAGGAGGCATCGCGGTGCGGTACACCTCGCACGCGGGGATCCGCCAGCTGGTGAGCGAGCTGGGATATCCGGTCACCTCGACCTCCGCCAATCGCCCGGGAACCCAGCCGGCACCGGGAGCCGAAGCGCTGGTTCGGGTGTTCCAGCCAGAGGTGGAGAGCGGCGTGCTGCTGGTGCTGGATGGCGGGGTGCTGGGAAATGTTCCTCCGTCCACGCTGGTGGACTGTACCGGGCCGCAGGCGGTCTTGATTCGCGAAGGCGCGCTGCCCCGGGAAGAACTGCGGCGTCTTGTTGGACGCTGGGCACCTTGAGAGTGGGTAAGGGGGAAGGTGGGTAAGTGGGAAAGACGCCTTCCCATCTGCCCACTTGACCCACTGACCCACCAGTAACCAGGGACTTGTCAAATGAAGATTCTGTTCGTTTGTACCGGCAACACCTGCCGCAGCCCGATGGCCGAGGCCATGATGCGCCGGCTGCTGGAAGAGCGAAGTATCGGTGAGATCGAAGTCCGGTCTGCGGGCACCGGGGCCTATGATGGTGCGCCGGCGTCCGAGGGAGCGTACCTGGTCGGGCTGGAAAACGGCATTGATCTTTCCTCTCACCGGGCCCAGCGACTTACTCGTGAGCTGGTGTCCGAGGCGGACCTGATCCTGACCATGTCACCCCAGCACCGGGACCGGGCCCAGGATTTCGGCGGCGGAGAGAAAGTGTTCCTGCTCGGCACCTATGCCGGCCGCGAGGGTGAAGATTCGGCAGTCAACGATCCCTTTGGCGCCGAGCTGGAGGAGTATCGTACGACCTATCGGGAGCTCGAGAGCCTGATCCAGGCGGCGATCAGCCGGCTTCAGGCGGAACGGAGCGATGGGCAACGGTAGACCGTTCGTCCTGCTGGGCTCTCCAATCGAGCACTCGCTGTCTCCTGCCATGCAGACTGCCGCGTTTCATGCGCTGAACCTGCGGGCGACCTATCTCGCCCTCGACTGCATGCCCGAGGACGTGCCCCACCTGATGCTCGTTTTTGCCCGGGCCGGTGGAGGCGGCAACGTTACGATTCCCCACAAGTCCATCGCAGCGCGCTCGATCCAGTCTGCTTCGCCGATGGCGGAGCTCACCGGCGCCTGCAATACCTTTTGGGGCACCGGGGCTGAGATCCAGGGAGACAACACCGACGTTGCCGGTATCCTGGCCGCACTGGTCCGGATCGGCGCGGCGGGCAGTCGATGGCTCATCCTGGGGACCGGCGGGGCGGCCCGGGCAGCAGGGGCTGCGGCGTTTGAGCGCAAGGCCACGATCGCGGTCCGGTCCCGAAGTGCCGAACGTCAGATCGGCTACGAGACCTGGGCCCTGGCCCACGGCATTTCACTCTGTGCGTCCGAGGACTGTGACGTCGCTATCAACGCGACGCCGCTGGGACTCAAGCCTGCCGATCCCTTGCCGCTCGATCCGGTGTCCTGCCCCCGGGTCGCTCATGCCCTGGACCTGGTGTACGCGAAGGGAAGTACGCCGTGGGTGCGGGCGATGCGGGCGCGCGGGGTGCGAGCCGCCGACGGGCGTGAAGTCCTGGTGTCCCAGGGGGCCGCGGCGCTGGAGCGGTGGTTTCCCGAAGAGCAGGCGCCGCGCGAGCTCATGCGGGCGGTAGTGGATGCCGGGCTTCGCTGAACTGGCGGCGGAACTCCGCCACCTGGAGCGGTACCTGCTTTCCGGGGAGTGCCTGCTCTGCCGCGGCGGCCTGGGCGGCGATTGCGATGAGCTGGTGTGCCGGCTCTGCCGGGCGCGATGGGTGCGGCTGCCCGAGCCGGTGTGCGAACGGTGTGGCGAGCCCCGGCTGCTGCCCGAGCTCGATTGCCGGATCTGCAAGCACTGGCCGGAAGGACTGCGCGCGGTGCGGAGCGCGGTGTGGCACGAGGGCGGCGCCCGTACCGTGGTGCACCAGCTCAAGTACGAAGGGTGGTGGCGGGTGACCTCCGCGATGTCGAGTGTGATGAGGGGTCTCCAACCGTTGACCGGGCGACTATTCTTGGTGCCGGTCCCGCTGGCCGCAAAACGGCTCCGGACCCGGGGTTACAACCAGAGCGAGCACCTGGCCCGGGCGCTGGGCGTCGTTATCGGGCAGCCGGTTCGATCGGACGCCTTGCAACGGATTCGGGAGACGCCGACCCAGACGGCGCTGACGCCGAAGGAGCGGCTGGCGAGTGTGACGGGCGCGTTCCAAGCCAGGAATGTCACGGGGATGAGAATCGTGGTCGTGGATGACGTCTTTACGACTGGCGCCACGCTGGTCGCGGCGGCGGATGCGTTGGTCAAAGCCGGGGCGGAGAGTGTGGAGGCGGTAACATTCGCCAGAGCTCGAGCCCGGGTTGTTCAATAGGTACTCTTTCGCGTCTTCGCTCTTTCGCGTTTTCGCGATTGGCAGTTTTGAATCCAGGCGGAAACTACCAGTCAATGGGGGATTGAAATGGCGATTAAGGTCGGGATCAACGGGTTCGGTCGGATCGGCAGGAACGTGCTTCGCGCCGCGAAGATGCAGGGTGTTGGCGACATCGACTTTGTGGCGGTGAACGATCTCACCGATACCAAAACGCTGGCCCACCTGCTCCGCTACGACTCGGTGCACGGACGCTACCCGGGCAAAGTGGAGACCGAAGCCGACGGACTGGTGGTGGATGGTGACCGCATCAAGGTCCTCTCCGAGAAGGATCCCGCGGCGCTGCCCTGGAAGGCCCTCGGTGTTGACCTGGTGCTGGAGTCCACCGGGCGCTTCACCGACCGGGATACCGCCGGCAAGC
>JBDTTZ010000381.1:0-10770 GCA_040008015.1 Gemmatimonadota bacterium | reverse complement strand
CCCTCATCCTTGATGAACTTCGTCAGCGGCTGGCCGTTGAACGTCACACCGCCGCCTCCATAGCTGTTAGGCGTCGGGAAGTAGTGATACGTGTCGAAGGTCGGGCTCGAGGCTATGGTATCCAGGACAAATGGCCGGGACGCATTGGTCGCGAAGTGATCGTAGCGGACTCCGGCCACGACGATGCCGGGCCCGAGACGAAGAGTGTTCTGCAGGTAGAGCCCCTGTGCTCCGGGATTCTCGATCCATACATCGGAAGCAATGCTCGAAGTAAGCAAATGGCTGTAGCTGCCGATCGAGTATTTCGTCACCTGAACGCCGGCATTGAGCGTGTTGTGACTCGCCCATTCCCACGCCAGCCCTGCGGACCCGATGGTGCGGTTCTCACGCTCCAGGGTAATGCGGCCGACCGGTCCGCCGCTATCGATGAACTGGCCGGTCCCATAGGGACTGTTCCGGTAGCGGTCGATGGTGGTGTACTGGTCCGGGTTCTCCAGGTCATAGGGAGATCGCCGGCTGCCCGGGATATTGTCCCGGTAATTGCGTACCAGGGTCTCGTCGAGCGGAAAACTGCTGAAATCGAACCGAAAATCGAGCGGGGACAGCAACAGGCTGGCAAAGCTGGACCGGGAGCTGCGCTCGCTTTCCGGCGTCAGGAAGCCGGTGATCGTCCGATCGCGCTGAATCGACAGGCCAATTCGAATGGCAATCGGCCGCGTGGTGCCGAACTCCTGGATCCACGCCGCGCTGACGACCCGGCTCCATCCGCGCCCGGCGGAGAGCCCGTCCGGGTTGAACAGGTCCGGGTAGCTGAAGAAACGCTGCTGCTCCTGGCCGGCCAACCCGGTCACGGTCAGGCGGCTCCGGCTCGAAAACGTGTAGTCGATTCGGGCGGCCAGAGCGTAGGTGGCCGAGTTGGTCACCGGAGTCTGCACGCCATGACATTCCTCGCCATAGTTATCCGCGATGTCCTGGTTGACGGAGCCGGCGAAGGCCTCGCAGCGCCCCCGGGCCACGGCAAACCTGCTCACTGCAACCAGGGTGGTATCCGCCAATGGATCGTTGATCGCGCTGGGGACCTTCACCGTAGTGTCAACGCCCGCCGGCAGGAAGACCGGTATCGCATCGGCCCCTCGGCCCGGGTCAGTCGAGGCACTACCCTGGAGCACGAGCGCACCAAAGAGCCGAAACCGGGTTCCCATGCTGCCACCCGCCGAGCCTTCGAATCGATTGAACCCGGGCCCGTTGCGATCCCCAAATAATGCGTCGGTTGCTGCCCTGGCATTGGCGGCGAACGCGCTTCCACCCTGTCGAGTCTCCAGCAGCACGACTCCGGATTGGGCATTTCCCAGCCGGGCCGGCAACGGACCGGTAACCAGGTCCAGTCTCGCCACTGCGTTGGTACCCAGCTCCGGCTCGATGGCAGGGGAGCTGATCGTCCCGCCTCCCTGATACCCGGGCCGGATCGAGAATCCATCGAGGAAACGATTGAAACCCTCCGGTCCGCCGCTGCGCAGCGATAACCCGCCGAATTGAGTAAAGGTCACCCCGCTCTCAAAGCCCAGCGCATCCTCGATCCGGTCGACCGGCAATCGGTCAATCCAGTTGCCATCGAGCGTCGTTTGGGTCCGAGGGCGGAAGCTGTCGTTCGCCGTGGTGGTATCACGGGACGATTCAGCCTTCTGAGCGTGCAGCACCCGGAGTGAGGTCGAAGCCAGCAGGAGGACCAAGGCGCAGGCAGAGCCTCGATGCATCGGGGATCTCCAGTGGTGTTGTCGAGAGGAAGATGATTCGGTGACACTGCTTCTCTAGGGTACCTTCCACGATGAGGGACGCAAGTGCGTTTCGGCTGGACAGGGTCGTCTCCTGCAGGAACCGTGGGTGCCGCGTTCTTGGGTCATCGTTGGTTTCATTTCGCAACAACGGCTGCAAGCATATCGAGTTCCCGACCCGCGCCTTAGGTTTGATTCAGGGTGTCGAGTCCGCCAGTAAACCTCGGGTGACCCAGCGGGTGACTTATGGTTGGCCGGAACTGCTCCGCGTTGGCGCTTTCTTTCAGCATTGTTCTACTCCTCAGCAGCTGTAGTGACGGCACCGGGCCCGGGGAAGGCGTGGGTGACCTTCTCTCCGTCGCCGACGGCGACGATCACGTCTGCCTGCTGCATCGCACCGGCTCCGCCCATTGCTGGGGCTGGGGCGGGTTCGGCCAGCTGGGCGCCGGGGACACGCTGAATTATCTGGCGCCGATCAAGGTGCAGGGCGGTGAGGAGTTCGCCACGATCGCTTCTGGCAGTGCGCACACCTGCGGCCTGACCGGCAACGGGACGGCATTCTGCTGGGGCGGCAACGCGGTGGGAGCGCTGGGGAAGCAAAGAAGCCTCTTTCTTTCCAAGCTCCCCGTCCGGGTGGACGGCAATCTCCGGTTCAGCAGCATCAGCGCGGGGACCGGGTACACCTGCGGCGTAGCCCGTGATGGAACCGGGTACTGCTGGGGCAGCGGCGGGAGCGGAGAGCTGGGAACCGGGGTGGACGAGGACACGTTCAGTCCCACCGCCGTGTCGGGAAACCTTCGCTTCAGCGAGATCAGCACCAGCCTCTTCCATACCTGCGGACTCACCAAGTCCGGCGCCGCATACTGCTGGGGCGACAATCTGTACGGGAAACTCGGCACTGGCGACCTGACCAACCACTCGACTCCGGCGCTGGTATTGGGCAATCTGAATTTCAAGCGAATCGGGACCGGCGACTTTTTCAGCTGCGGTCTCACCAACGGGGGCCAGGCCTGGTGCTGGGGCTCCAACGTATCGAACGAGCTGGGTAATGGCACCCAGGTCAACCATGTCACCGAGCCGGTCCAGGTCGCCGGCGGGCTGACCTTCGTGAGCATGGCGGTCGGCAGTTACCACACCTGCGGAATCACCACGGACGCCCAGCTGTATTGCTGGGGTTCCAACACCTACGGCAAGCTGGGCATCGGCAGCACGCTCTCCACCACCGAACCGATCCTGGTCCATGGGAACCATCGTTTCTTTGCGGTGTCAGCGGGCGGGAACCATACCTGCGGAATCGCCAGGGACGATGGAGTTCTCTGCTGGGGCTGGAATGCACTGGGACAGCTCGGCAACGGAAGGCGTGATCCCGAATATCTTCCCACCGGGGTGCTGCAGACCTACCTCGAGTAGTCAGCTCGCAATCCCGCACGATCACACATCGACTAGAGCAGCTCGCCGCGCATCACCGTGACGGCCTGGCCGCCGAGGACGACGCGATCGCCCTGGAGGCGAACGCGGACCACGCCACCGCGCGAGGATGCCTGGTAGCCGGTCATCTCGTCTTTGCCGAGGCGAGTGCCCCAGAAAGGAGCGAGACAGCAGTGCGCCGAGCCGGTGACGGAATCCTCCCGAATCCCGACACCGGGCGCGAAGAACCGGGAGACAAAGTCGAACCGGGAGTCCTCGCTGCGACAGGTAATGATGAAACCCCGGGCGGCGATTGATTCCAGCATGATGAAGTTGGGGTCGAGCATTCGAAGGGTCGTTTCGTTCTCGACTTCGATCAGGTAGTCGGTGCTGTTGCGTCCGACGTAGTGCATCGCCACGCCGAGCGCCTCGGTCAGCTCCAGCGGCGCGGCGCAGAAGTCCTCCGGATCGGCGGGGAAGTCCAGCTCGATCCAGTCCCCTTGTTTTGTCGCGGTGAGAACCCCGCTTCGGGTGAAGAAGCGGGCCGGCGCCTGCGGCCCCAGGACCCCGCTCTCCCAGAGCACATGCGCGGCCGCCAGGGTGGCGTGGCCGCAAAGATCCACCTCGGTTCGCGGCGTAAACCAGCGCAACCGGAATCCGTTTTTCTCCGGGTGCACGAACGCCGTTTCCGAGAGATTCATCTCCAGCGCGACCGACTGCATCCAGGCTTCGTCCGCCCGCTCCGGAAGCACCAGCACGGCTGCCGGATTGCCGCCATAGGCATGGTCGGTGAAGGCATCCACCTGGGTCAGCTTGTGCGGCACGGTTACCTCGGAGTGAGGATGGCTTCTGCTTCGATCTCGATCAGCATGGCCGGATCGATCAGCCGGGAAACCTGGACCATACTGGTGGCGGGGCGGATGGCGCCAAAGAACTCGCCATGGGCCCGGCCGATTGCCTCCCACTGGCCGATGTCGGTCACGTACATCCGGGTCCGCACCACGTCCTCGAGCGATGCTCCCGCCGCCGTCAGCGCCTTCTCGATGTTGCGAATGGTCTGCACCGTCTGGGCGTAGGCATCACCGGGGCCCACGATCTCGCCGCCGGGCCCGGTGGCCGTCGTCCCGGACACGTGAACCACGTTGCCGTCGCGAACGGCGCGGGAGTAGCCCACCACCGGTTCCCAGGGAGTACCGCTGGAGATCAATTGGCGCATGCAGGGTCCCTCGTCAAAAAGCTCACCACGGAGTCACGAAGGGCACGGATGAACTGAACAGCTTGCCACGGATAACGCACGGGAACAAACGAATCGCCGCGTTCCGATTCGAATGTCTTCTCGCGATGACCCCGATGACTTTTTCCCTAGTAGGCCTTACCGCCCAACGGAACCTCGCGCTCGACCGCCAGCAAGACCACATGTCCCTCAGCGCTGGGGAAACCCAGGACCAGTACCTCGGAAACGACGCCCGCAACGTTGCGGGTACCCAGATTCATCGCGGCCACGACCTGGCGTCCCACGAGATCGGCGGGCTGGTACAGGCTCACCAGCTGCGCGCTCGACGTCTTCTCGCCCAGCGGGCCAAAATCGATCGCCAGCCGGTAGGAAGGTTTGCGTGCCCTGGGATTCAACTCGGCCCGGATGACCCGCCCGACTCTCAAGTCGAGTGCTTCAAACGCGGCCAGACCGGCGGATGTGTCGTCAGCCATTTGGATTGGGATGGATACGGACGGGGAATAATAGCAGGAGCCCACCGCCGCTGTGCGCCCGTCAGGGGGAGCGAAGAATCCGCTGCGCCACCTTGCGCAGCACATCTTCGCGCTCGTAGTACCCCGCGAGCAGCCGCTGCAGGACCAATCGCAGCTGTCCTTCTCGGCTCAACTCCGGCGCAGCGCGGGCGACTGAATCGGGTGCTGATTCGGGTGCCATGCCGTTGGTATCGGCCTTTCCGCAACAAAACTTGAGGAAGTGGGGGCCGGTGCAAGTGTCGAGGTCTCAGCCACTGACTAATAACCTGACGCTCTGAAGAGGTCTCAAGCCTTCAAATGGTGCCCGTGGAATCGCGTCCAAGTCGTTATATCACAGGGTATTAAAAGGCTGGTAAGCGCTATGCAATCCGCGGCATAGCGGTTGCCCCTATAGCTCCCGTCTGATTGTCCTGATTTCCTGTCGGGGGAGCCACATGCTTTCCAAATTGATTGCCGAATCCGGTCCTATGCTGGAGCTGTGGCGGAGCTATCGCCGGACCCATGACTTCGCCAGCCGTACCGAATTGCTCGAGCGTCATCTCTACCTGGTTCGATTGCTGGCACGCAAGCTCTCGATGCGAATCGGCCGGGTAGTGGAGATTGACGACCTGGTGGGCGCGGGAACCCTGGGACTGGTTCAGGCGCTGGAGAGCTTCGACCTGGGCCGAGGTAACGCATTCGCGACCTACGCGTCGCGCCGCATCTCCGGCGCGATGCTGGATGAGCTGAGAAACCGTGATTGGGTGCCGCGGTCGGTACGCTCCAAGGCCCGCAAGCTGTACCAGGCATCTTCCCGGCTGGAATCGGAGCTGGGCCGGTCGGCGGAACCTCAAGAGCTGGCGCGGGTCCTGGATATCGATGAGCCAACCTATCAGGCGTGGCGTGAATCGGTGGATGGTGCGGTGATGGTGTCACTGGACGATCCCGCGGAGGCGACTCACCTCGGCGCCGGCCTGGGCGCGCGGCTCTCCAGTTCTGACGCGGTAGACGCCCTGGAGAACCTGGGGGAGCAAGAGGGCGTCGCCACTCTTGCCGCGGCGCTGGCCGCGCTGCCGGAACGGGAGCGGATGGTCCTGGTGCTGTATTTCTACGAAGAATTGAACCTGCGGGAGATCGCGAAGGTCATGCATCTCACCGAGAGCCGGATTTCCCAGATCCGGACGGCGGCACTGAAAAAAATGCGGCGGGGGTTGATCCCCGCCGCGGCGTAGCACGGGCGCACAGCAGTGCGCCCCTACCGCCTCAATCTTCCTCGACATCCTTGTGCAGCTTGCGGTCCCGGGCGACGCCCAGGTCATCCTCCACCTCGCCCTTCGCTTTCTGGATCTGGCCTTTGATCTCCTGAATCTTCCCCTTCATGTGTTCGGACCCGTTATCGGTCAGGTCCCCCACCTTGCTGCGAATCTTCCCCACGTTCTCGTTCATCACCCCTTTGACCTTGTCGCGGGCGCCCTTGGCGCGCATTCTGGCCCCGCCGTCATTATTCGACATTTCCCCCTCCTGGCAGTTTCGATTGAGTAAGCTGACAGAAGCAGAATCGGCTCTTGCGGGATTCGGAGCCGTGACAGTGGTCACAACACCGCGGCGTCCTGGACCAGCTTGGGCAAGATCTCTCCGTAATGGCACGCGGCGAACGTGGAATGGATCGGACGCAGGGCAGGGCGTTCCGTGCTGCAGCGCGCATCCTTGAGATGGTGAAAGCAGCGGGTATGGAAGGGACAGCCGCCCGGAGGATTGGCCGGGCTTGGTAGGTCGCCCTCGAGGATGATGCGCTTGCGCTGCTGGGCGGGATCCGGTTCCGGCACGGCGGAGAGGAGCGCCTGGGTATAGGGATGCCGGGGATCGGAGAGCACCGCTTCGGTGGGTCCGGTTTCGACCAGCCGTCCGAGGTACATGACTGCTACCCGATGGGCGATCTGCCGCACCACGGCGAGGTCGTGCGCGATGAACAGGTAGGAGAGCCCGTGTCTGGCCTGGAGATCCATGAGCAGGTTCAGGACCTGGGCCTGGACGGAGACATCGAGCGCGGAAACCGGCTCGTCGCAGACCAGAAAGGTGGGTTCCACCGCGAGCGCCCGGGCGATGCCGATGCGCTGGCGCTGGCCGCCGGAGAATTCGTGGGGATAGCGCCCCATGTAACCGGGATCCAGGCCGACCTCTTCCAGCAGCATCGCTACCCGCTCCCGGACTGCCTTGCCGCGGGCCAGCTGGTGGATTTCGATTCCCTCCGCCACCGCTTTGCCGATGGTCATCCGGGGATTGAGCGAGCTGTAAGGATCCTGGAAGATGATCTGCATGCGGCGGCGCAGGCGGCGCAGCGGCTCGCGGCCCAGCTCGAAAACCGGCTCACCATCGAACTGCACCGTTCCGGCGGTGGGTTCCTGGAGTCGCAGCACGGTCCGTCCGACGGTGGATTTCCCGCACCCCGACTCCCCCACCAGCGCCAGCGTTTCCCCCCGACCGACCTCGAACGACACGCCGTCCACCGCACGCACTACCGGTCCCGCCCGAAAGAGCCCGGTGCTGTGGTAGTGCTTGACGAGATCGTTGACCTGGAGGAGCGGCGCGGTCATGAGGCCTCCCGCTCGGCCAGCCAGCAGCGCATCGTGTGTCCCGGCTCGACCGGCAATGGGGGCGGAGGCAGCTCCGACTTGTCGAACGCCTTGGGGCAGCGGGGGCGGAAGCGGCACCCGGAAGGCCACGCATCCGGCGTGGGTACCGCCCCACCGATCGGAGTGAGGCGGCCGCGCGGCCCGGTAATCCGGGGGACCGATGCGAGCAGTCCCTGGGTGTACGGGTGCGAGGGCAGCTGAAAGAGCCGCTCGGTCGGAGCCTCTTCGACGATCTGGCCGGCGTACATCACCGCGACCCGATCCGCCCGGCCGGCGACGATGCCGAGGTCGTGGGTGATGAGCAGAACGGACATCCCCCGTTTCTTGCGGAGGGCATCGAGAATCTCGAGGATCTGGGCCTGCACGGTGACATCGAGCGCGGTGGTTGGCTCATCGGCGATCAGCAGCTCCGGCTCGCAGGCCAGCGCCATGGCGATCATCACCCGCTGCCGCATCCCGCCGCTCAGCTGGTGGGGATAGGAACCGAGGCGCGAGGCGGGATCGGGAATCCCGACCTCGGTGAGCAACGCGAGCGAGCGATCTCTCGCTTCGTTCCGGGAGACCGGGAAGTGCGCCCGAATGCCCTCGGCGATCTGGTCGCCGACGGTGAACACCGGGTTGAGGCTGGTCATCGGGTCCTGGAACACCATACCGATCCGCCGGCCTCGCACCTCCCGCAACGCCTTGTCATCCAGCGCCAGGATATCCAGCTCCCCGAGCCGGATTCCGCTGGTGGGCTCGATGGTTCCCGGCGGCGGGATCAGGCGAAGCAGCGCGAGACTGGTGAGACTCTTCCCCGAGCCCGATTCGCCCACCAGCGCGAGGGTTTCGCCCCGGTCGATGCGCAGGCTCACGCCGTCCACCGGCCAGGAGCGGCCGGCGCCGGCGGGAAAGCTGACCCGAAGATTGGTGACGTCGAGCAGGGCCGTCATGCGTTGCGGGGATCGAGCCGGTCGCGCAGCGCGTCGCCGATCAGGCTCACGGCGAGCACGGTCACCACGATGGCGAGTCCGGGGAAAATGCTGGTCCAGGGCTTGGTGATAAAGTACTCCCGGGAATCCTGGATCATGCCGCCCCAGGACGGGGTGGGCGGTTGAATGCCGAGCCCGAGAAACGAAAGCCCCGCCTCGAGCAGGATCACGTCCCCGACTCCGAGCGTCGCGGCGACCAGGAGCGGACCGGCCGTATTGGGCAGCAGGTGTCGCAAGATAATCCGGTGCCCGCGCGCGCCGAGCGCTTCGGCGGCCTGGACGTAGAGCTCGCGTCTCACCCGGAGCGCCTCGCCCCGAACAATCCGGCTGACCCCGAACCACCCGGTGGTGCCCAGGACCAGGATGAAGAGCCAGAGCGGGATCGGGCTGGTCATCGCCAGGACAATGAGCAGGACGAAGAGCCGGGGAATGGCGAGGGCGCCATCCACGCCGCGCATGATCACGCTGTCCACCCATCCGCCGGCGTAGCCCGCGACCGTCCCGAACAGCCCGCCGAGGACCACCGAGAGAAGGACGGAGATCAGCGCGACGGAGAGCGAGATGCGGGCTCCCCCGGCCACTCGCGCCAGTACGTCCCGGCCCAGCAGATCGGTCCCGAACGGGTGCGGCCAGCTGGGGGCCTGCGCGCCGCAGGGCAGACACTGCGCGGCGGGATCGGGCAGCAGCCAGGGCAGGATCACGGCGAGGGCCACGATCAGGATCAGCGCAACGCCGCCGACCTTCGCTTCGCGGCTGGAAAAAGCATTCTCGACACTGGGAGCGAGGGCGGTGGTCACCGGTGTCTCACCCGGGGGTCGAGCACCATGTATCCCACGTCGGTAAGCCAGCCGCCGAACACGATCATGCTGGAGACCAGGATCGCCGTTCCCATCAACAATGGGTAGTCCCGAAAGCCGATGGCGTCGGTGGCGAGGGTCCCGAGACCACTCCATGCGAAGACGTACTCCACGAAGACCGAACCGGTCACCAGGATCGGCAGCCAGAGACCAAACAGGGTCAGGACCGGGAAGAGCGCGTTCCGCCAGCCATGCCGCCAGACGACGGCGCTTTCAGATAGTCCCTTGGCGCGCGCGGTACGGATGTAGTCGAGCCGGAGCACTTCGATCATCGCGTTGCGCTGGTACCGCATGGTGGCGGCGATACTGACCACCGAAAGGGTCACTGCCGGGAGGACCAGGTGCCGGGCCACATCGCCGATGTAGGTGAGCAGCGGAGGATCGGACAGCAACGGATCGGTCATGCTGGTGGCAGGCAGCCAGTGAAGCTTGACCGCGAAGATCCACGCCAGGATGAGCCCCAGCCAGAACGAAGGGATGGCGTACCCGATGAGCGAAAGCGAGGAAAGCACCCGGTCTACTCGAGTTCCCTTGCGCACCGCCTGCCATACACCGAGCAGCAGGCCAATCGTGAAATTGAGGACCAGGGCGGTGCCCCCCAGCAGCAGCGTGGCGGGCAGTTTCTCACGGATGAGCTGGGTGACGGGGCGCCCGGCAAAATGGATCGAGGTGCCGAGGTCTCCCCGGACCGCGCGGGAGAGAAAACTGGAGAACTGGACGGGAAGGGGGCAGTCGAGACAATAGCGGCGGCGAATGCGATCGGTTTCTTCTTGGGACTGGGGACGCTCCCCGGTCATCGCGATGATGGGTTCCCCGGGAACCAGGCGCATGAGGAAAAACAGAATGACGAGGGCAATCACCAGGGTGACGAGAGCCTGGCCGGTCCGGACAACCAGCCAGCGGATCACCTAGTTTCCGCGGGCACGGTCCCGCGGCAGCTGGAGCCCGGGCGCAACGCTCCACTCCCGAAGGCCCAGCCAGACCATGTCGGAGCGAAGGGGACGGTACGCGAACCGGCGATGCACGGCCACGACGTTGGCCGGCGCGGAGAGGAAGACGGCGGGTGCGTCCTCGCGGATGTGCGCCAGTATGCGGCGATATATGGGGACCACGTCGCGAGACGCGTAGGCGGCGTGCAGCAGGGAGTCGATCGCCGGGTCGCAGTAGCTGCCGACGTTCTGACGGGGTTTGCCGACGGTCTCACAGCTCCAGCTGTTGCGCCAGCCGGAGGGCGTCGGGTCGAGCTGCGCATTGGACATGTCGATGTCGAACTGTCCGGCGTCGCGGCGCTGGGCCCAGATGGGGCCCTCGAGCAGGTTCACATTGGCCTTGATCCCCAACTGGCGCCAGCGCTCCTGCATCAGCTGGGCGAACATGGGTCGTTGCGGACTGGCGTTCGGTGAGT
>JBDTTZ010000380.1:0-2793 GCA_040008015.1 Gemmatimonadota bacterium | reverse complement strand
CGATAGCCAGGGCTGCTCGAGTCGAGGTTCTCATGGGCGGGTGATGATGATGATGATCTGGCCGGTGAGGCCGCCGGTCCGCGGGTCATCCGTCTGGATGGCTTCAGGCAACGGTGGCCGGACGACCGGGGGATGACCGCCGCCCACCTGGCCGCTGATGAGACCGCCGTGACTGGGAACCGACCCGGTGATCACATTCTTCAGCGTCGCGACCCTCGGTGTCGTTGAGCCCGGCTGCTGCGGACGGTCCCGGGCGTCGGGAACTCCACCCTGGATCCCGGCCAGCTGGGCCGGTGTGGTTCCCATCGCCGCCGCCATCCGCTGGTTCTGGGCCTGCTTGTCTCGAGCCGTCTTGAAATTGGGATCTCGCGCGACCGCCGCATTGAACTCGTTCGCCGCGGTCTGGAAGTCACCCCGGTCTTCGGCTTCCAGTCCGCGGCTGAATGCCAGGAAGGCCTGGAGATCTGCCGTAGGCCGCTCGCTGATGGCACGCCGTTCCGCGGCGGAGAGCGTAATTCCCATCTTCTCAAGCAGCTGGAAGACGACCTGCTTCTCGACCTCAAAGAGCTGTTGCAGCCGGTCGGTGGCCGCGCCGCTCGCGGTTACCTGGGCGTTGGTGGCGTTCACCACGTTGGCATCGAGCCGCAGCTGGGTCTGGTTCTGATCCTGGAGGGTGCCCTGCACTACGCTGGCGGCCCGGAGCATCCGGCCGGACCGTGCGCCGGTCGCGGTCTGGACCCGGCCCGAGTCGGTCATCTGCATTTCATCGAGCAGGGCCTGCACCCGCTCCCGCTCCAGCAGCCGCAACCGCGTCACCTTGCTCAGGTCGGTGACGATCAGCTGGGATAGCCCCCGTTCCAGCGGCCGCAGCTCTTCGTTGGTGCCGCGATACCGGAACGGAAACACCGCGATGGTATTCTCGACCGGGGCGGAACGGGTGAGCGTCGCTTCCTGCGCCAGGGCGTTTCGCGCGTCCTGCTGCAGCTCTTTCCGGGTGAGCAACGTCAGCCGGTTGTTGAGCTCTTCCCGCTGGCCCGAGCTTATCCTCATCGTGCCGGCGCGGTTGTAACTCACCCGGGCGGAATCGAGGTTCCCCAGCTCCTCATATGTCAGGCCGAGATAGATGGCCGCCGCGTAAGACGCCGGCTCGACCACGAGCGTCGCGCGGAGCGCATCCCGGGCCTTGGCGTAGTCCTTGGTATCGTAGTACGCGATGCCGAGCCGGGTGAGCACCGACGCATCGTTGGGCCGTTGCTGCCGGGCCGCCTCGAGCGCGGGAATATCCGCGGGGGTCGGGGCGGGTGTCTGCACCGGGTGAGCACATCCCGAAACGATCGCGACGAAACCCGCTAACGCGAGCGCACACATCCTGGTCATAGGGGTCCTGGAACCGAGTAAGGAGTCCCGGCAATGTACCGGCCGCTCCCCGGCTCGGCAACCATTGGGCCGAGAGATGGGGAGATTAAGGGATCGTGGGATTGGCCAATCACTTAACCTCGAGGGTCAAATCTTCATCGTAGGCCCGGTGAGGCAGGCAGAATACCCGGTACTTACCCTTCGGAAATGACCGTGGTATCACGACTTGGTAGCTGTCGTTCTGACGCATCAGTGGCCCCCGAAGGTCGCCCACCCGGTGCGGAAGGGCCCCATTCCAGGCCTCATGAGTCGGGACCGTCAAGCCTTGGGGATCGATGCCCAGGGCGTGCGGTCCGCCACTCTCAACGTGAAAGACGAGGGTATCACCGGGGCTCACCGTGAGGTCGTCGGGCGACATTTCGTACCGTCCGCTGCCACTGGTCAGGGCAACCCGGTGGGACCGGGCGGCGGGGGAATTTCCCGGCTGGAGGACTACCAACAGGGCCATCGAAACCGCGAGAAGCTTCATAGTGGGTACCCCCGAGGATTTGCCGAAGTGGGAAATGGAGATAGATTCGAAACAGGAGGCTCCTGTCAGATTGCAGACCAGCTTCCAGGAAGGTCAGGGCCGGTGGGTCGACGCGGGATCAAGGAGTATCGGGCAGCCGAAGCTCTCACGCTGATCGCGACTGATCGCGACCACAGGCCCCTGGTCTGCCCCAGCTGCGGCTCCGAGAAAATCGACCGCGTCCCCAAGCGCCCGCTCCGGGGCGCCTCCGAGCCGGGACGGATCAGCCTGCACTGCACGGCCTGCGGTCGCTCCGCTGTCTATCTCGCCGGCGCCACTACCGGATCCCAGCCCCAGATCGATGGACGGAAGGAATAACCGGCTCAGTCGGGAGTTGTCAGCAACCTGCCCCAGCGGATCGCGGTGAGGAATCGGAGCGGCTTATAGCTGGTCTTGTCGTAACTATAGTACACGATGAGCGGGGTCCCGCGAACGTTGATCCGGGGCAGGAATCCCCAGTAGCGCCCATCATACGAGCTGTCCCGGTTGTCGCCCATCATGAACAAGGAATCCGGGGGCACCACGATCGGGCCCCAATCGTGGAGGTCGGGCTGATAGGTGGCCGGGTCCCGGTTTACCAGGTAGCGGATCTGCCATTGCCGCATCTTGGCACGCTGGAAGGGATCCTCGCTCTTGGCGGCATCAGATCGCACCGCGTAGGGCTCGTCCACCTTCATGCCGTTGCGGTAGAGATCCCCGTTCTCCATAGAGAGCGTATCTCCCGGCATGCCGATCAGCCGCTTGACGATCTTCATTCCCTCCTGCTCGACCGAATCGAACACCAGGATGTCGCCCCGCTTGGGCTCCCGGATCGCGGGAAGGTGTTTGCCGGTGAACGGGACCTCGGCGCCGTAGAGCGCCTTGTTCAC
>JBDTTZ010000379.1:0-6118 GCA_040008015.1 Gemmatimonadota bacterium | reverse complement strand
GGCAGCTGAAGCGGATCACCGTCCCGGTGGATCCGAAGCTGGAGGTGTCGGAGATTGTGCAACGGGTGATCCGGCGGGGCGGACCCGCGCTGCTCTTCGAGCGGCCCGCGCGCAGCGACTTCCCACTGGTGATGAATCTGTTCGGCTCGACGGCGCGGATCGAAATGGCGCTGGGCCGGCCGCCGCGCGAGATCGGCGCCGAGCTGGTCGCCGCCGTGCAGCGACTCAATCCTCCGTCGCTCGGCGCGTTCTGGAATTCCCGCGGATTCCTGGCCCGGGCCCGGCACATGCGGCTCAAGGAAGTGGGACGCGCGCCGGTGCAACAGGTGGAAGAGACTCCCGCGCTCGACCGGTTGCCGGTCATCACCAGCTGGCCCCGCGATGGCGGCCCCTTCGTCACCTTCGGGCCCACTATCACCGAGGATCCCCACACCCATCGCCGGAACTACGGGCTCTATCGCCTCCAGGTCTTCTCACCCGGCGAAACCGGGATGCACTGGCAGAGCATGAAAGGCGGGCGGGGACATTACTTCGAGGCCGAGCGGCTGGGACAACCGCTGCCGGCGGCGGTGGTGCTGGGCGGCGACCCCATCACCATGCTGGCCGCGATCATGCCGTTGCCGGAGGATGTGGACGAGCTCGCCTTTGCCGGGTTCCTGCGCGGGGAGTCAACCCGGATGACCCGCACCAGGACCAACGGGTTGCTGGTGCCGGCCAATGCCGAGTTCATTCTCGAGGGTGAAGTTCCCCCCGCCGTGCGGCGGCTCGAGGGTCCCTTCGGCGACCACTTCGGCCACTACTCCGAGGCGGAACAGTTCCCGGTGTTTCAGATCCGGAAGGTTACCCGTCGCCGCAACGCGGTCTATCCGGCGACCGTTGTCGGCAAGCCGCCCCAGGAAGACAAGTTCATGGGAATCGCGGTGGGTGAGCTGGTAGGTCCCCTGATCCGCCTGGTGAATCCCAACATTGTCGACCTGTATGCCTATGACGACGCCTGCTTTCACAACCTGCTGGCGGTATCGCTCAAGGAGCGGCATCCCAAGGAAGTCCTGAAGACCGCGCTCGCGCTGCTGGGCACCGGCCAGCTCTCGCTTACCAAGGCGGCGGTGATGCTGCGCGAGGACATCGACCCGCGAAGCTGGAAGACGCTGCTCCGGGAGCTGTGGTATCGCTGGGAGCCGGAAGAGCGGATGCTGCTGATCCCCATCGCGCCGCTCGACACCCTGGACTACACCTCGTTCAAGCTTCACGTGGGGAGCAAGGTGATTTTCGACGCGACGGGTGACCCGGTCACGACCGATGCACCGCCCACCGCTGTCTCGGACCCATCGGCATTCGACAACCGGATCAGTCGCTACAAAGTGCTCGATGGTGGACTGGTCGTCGTCGTGGTCCGGAGCGGAGCCCGCGAGGTGCTGGAGAAGCTGGTGCGCTGGGAGGGGCTGGGGCCGGTGAAGATGATCGCCGCCGTCAGCGACGACGTGGACCTGAACGACGAGTCCAGCACCATCTGGGGGATATTCACCCGCTTCGATCCGGCCCGGGACTTCATCTTCGCGGAGCAGACGTTCCGCGGCGCTCGGCCGGTCTACTCCGGCCGGCTCGGCATCGATGCCACCTGGAAGGAGGGATACCCACTGCCTCTCACGATGCCTGAAGAGATCATCAGGCTGGTGGACCGGCGCTGGGGAGAGTACGCCATCGGGATTTGAGAAGGCGGTGAGCCGTTCCCTGCGTTCTCAGCCTTCTCCGCCGGCGCTATACTTCAAAGCATGACCAAACCAGACCCAGCTGAAAAGCCAGCACCGCCCAAGCCTCCAGGGCCTCAGAAGCCGGGTCCAGTGTGGCGCGAGAAGCCCGGCAAGCCGGGCCGGCGCCCGGGACCACCGTCGGGGCCCAAGCATCCCGCCCACTTCCCCAGTCCGGGCCGCCGAGGTCGATGAAACGCCTGCCCTTGGTCTTCGCGATCACTGGGGCATCCGGCGCGCCCTATGGCGTTCGCCTTCTCGAGGTGCTGGCGAGGAACCGGGTCCCGGTCTGGCTCACGGTGTCGAGCCACGGCTGGCGCCTGCTGGACGAAGAGTGCGGGATCCGGGACGATGCGGGACTGCGGGCTGCCACGGGGAAGAAGTGGGGTTCGATCACCATGTTCCCCGAGACCGACCGGGGTGCGCTCCCGGCCAGCGGATCCCGGAAGACTTCCGGCATGGTGATCTGTCCCTGCTCCATGGGAACCGTGTCGGCGGTCGCGCAGGGAAGCAGCCGGTCCCTGGTAGAACGTGCCGCTGACGTCACTCTCAAGGAGCGGCGCAAACTGGTGCTGGTGATCCGGGAGACCCCGCTCTCGCTGATCCACCTGCGCAACCTCACCCTCGCCACCGAAGCCGGCGCCGTCGTGTTGCCGGCCTCTCCGGGGCTCTATCATCGCCCGACCCGGGTCGAAGAGCTGGTGGACTTCGTGGTGCAGCGCGTCCTCGATCAGCTGGGACTGGAGATCGATATCGGCAAACGCTGGGGCGACAAATCAGATTGAGGATTGAGGATTGAGGATTGAGGATTGAGGATTGAAGGATTGAAATGCGACTTGGCATCATCTCGGATACTCACGGACTGCTCCGCCCCCAGGTCTTTGAAGTCTTCAAGCAGGTTGATCTCATCCTGCACGCCGGGGATGTCGGCCCGCCTGATATTCTCACCGAATTGGAAGCCATCGCGCCGGTGACCGCGGTCTTCGGCAACACCGATGGGTGGGATCTCCGCGCCAGACTTCCCGAAGTCGTCGAGACCCGGATCGAAGGCTTTGATTTCCTGCTGATCCACGGGCACCAGTTTGGCTCGCCCACGCCGGAGGGCCTGCACGAGGCCTATCCCCAGGCCGAGGTCATCATCTTCGGCCACACCCACCGGCCGCTGCTCACCACGGTAGACCTGGTCGTGACCGCCATGAACCCGGGCGGCGCCGGCCCGCGGCGATTCAACCTTCAGCCATCGGTGGGGATTCTGGAATTGGAGGCGGGGATACCGCCAAGAGGGAGAATTGTGGGATTGAGTGATTGAGGGAATTGTCGGATTGAATGCTGCTTCAATTCAACAATTCCCTCAATTCCAAAATTCCATCAATTAGTTCTAGTTCGGATCGATCGGCGGTGCCTGGCTCAACGGCCCCAGCCCCATCCCGCCGATGTACCCACCGGGCAGGATCACCCAGCGCAGGAGAATCGGCTCCGCTATGCCGTCGAACTTGGCGGTGCGCCAGTACTGGGTATGGCCGTTCCGCTTGACAAATTTTTCCTCGATCACCGAAACCTCGTTGCCGGCCCGGGCCGTAAGCTGATCCAGAGCTCCGAGGATGTTATCGGCCTCGCCTCTTCCAACGCTGTCAGCGGGGTTGTAGTGGGCCAGAAGGCTGTCGGCCATCCCGGCATAAAACCATATGGTATATTGTCTTGCGAGTGCGAGAGAATCAACGGGCTTCTGGGTCTGGGCCTGCGCTGCCTGGGTTCCGATTAACATTGCCGCCAGCACCAGGGCCTTCCGAACATGCTTCATGCCTGCCTCCGATCTTGAGATGCTTCCCCGACGTTTCAGAAGCGCCCCTGGTTTCAACCTGTAACCTTGAAGGCTCTCCGGACCCGCCGGTCGGCGCCGGTCTCGTTCCTCACCCGGACCTCCAGCCAATACTCTCCCATCTTGAGTCCATCGAGCCGCACTGTGCGATGCAGACGATTCACCTCTCCCGCCGATGTTTCGCTGAAGTTGAGCTCGAGCCGCGCGCGCTCGCCCCTCGTCTCCAATACCGCGATCCTCGTCTCGTACCGGCGCCCCGGAGCCAGTCCGTACACCTCGTAGTAGACCTCGACGTTGCCGTCGGGCGGAAACGCCTGGAACGGACTGAGCACAACCGAATCGCCGTCCACCGGTTGCCAGACGATCCCTCTTTCGGGCGAGGCCAGCGCCAGGTCGCTCAGCTCGAACCCATCCGGGTTTCTCACGATGATGCTGTCGGGCGGGAACAACCGTCCTGCTTCCCCCCGCTCGATGGCAAGCCGGTAGTTCCATGTCCCGGCCGGAGCCACGAGGGTGAGATGGCCGAGGTCGGCATCGAGCGCGCGGGAGTAGGATCCCGGGTTCACGGTGGTGTCGTACGCGATGACCGGTTTCATCGCCGAATCGAACAGTCCCAGCCGGATCCGTACGGCTTTTCCCCCCGCCGAGTCGTGAGGCACGGCGAAGGTCACGTGGAGCCGCGCCGCTGAATGGCGGCCGATGATGAGCAGCTCGGCGGCGGCGTTGAGGGGATGAGCGTAGCGGAGCTGATAGCCATCGGTCGTCACGCCGGTGATCGCGCTCTGTTCTCCCAGCTCGCGTTCCTGCGCGGCAGCTCTCTGTTGCCCGAAGGGCCCCCAACTCAGCATCCGGTTGTAAAGATCCGACGCGGGGACCCGGGAAAGCAGCAGGAGGTCGGTCGGTGCACCCGGTCGCCACAGGTCGAGAACGCTGGAAACCAAACGGTAATCGTCCCGCGCGCCCCCCTGGTCCCGAAGGCCGCCCGCGCCGAAATGGAGAACCATGTCGCCGGTGGGCCGGCGATACACCCAGGTCTCGTTGCCGTTAAGGCCGAACATCGGCGTGCGGATTCTTTCGTCCGGCTCACCCTGTCGCACGTAGACCACGCCGCGATCGTCGAGCTCACCATCGAGATTCCGGAACAGGTCCACGCCGGTGAAGAAGCGGCGGTTCACCTGGAGCGCGAAATGGCGGCGGGCATAGTACAACCGGCGGTAGTGCTCCCGCAGGCGTTCCCCGGGTGAGCGGAGGTCCAGCCGGTCTCGCTCCAGCCAGAACGTCCGGAGCCAGGCCGTGCGGTGCTCGCCTTCCTGGAGGTCGAATCGGACCAGGTCGCCCGAATCGGCAATCGGCTCGAGGTCGGCGCGCTGCTCCGCCGCTACCAGGGAATCGTTGCTGGCGCCCGCGGCGAAGTAGAGACTCTCCCCGGCAGCCTGTCCCATCGCCAGCAGGCTGCGTGCGGTCTCGAGGTCAGCCAGCGAAGCATTTCCACCGGCGGCGCGAAATCGGCCGAAGGCGCGGACCGCGGCGGAGTCGTCCCCCGATTCCCGTTCCAGTCTTCCAATACCGAGGAGGACCGCCGGCCCCGCCGAATCGTCGCCGATGAGCGGGGTCAGCGCGGTGAGCGCTGTTCGGACCATCGCGGTATCGCGGATTTCATGCGCTAGGCGAGCCAGCGCTACACCCGGCGCGTCGAAGCCATGGTCGTCAGCTACCGCGGCTGCGAACGCCCGAATCGCCGCCTGGTACGATCCATAACCCACCCGGTTCCCCAGCTCTGCGGGATTGGCCGCGAGCCAGCGACCGCGCCCCAGCTCCGCCAGCCCCAATCCAAACTCGGCGTACGACCACGCCGGCTCGAGCCGGAGAGCACGCTGGAACGTCTCCCGCGCGGGGGAGAACAATCGGCCGTCGGTAAGCTCCGCCTGGCGCAGCAGCGCCAGTCCGCTTCGCAGCGTTGCAATGCGATCGTTTCCCCGGTTGCGAGCCGACGCTCTCAGGTTGCGGGTCAACTGGTTGATGATTGTCGAATCGGAGATGCCAGCCAGGCTGTCCCGGAAGTTTTCCAGCTGGAGGACGGTGATACGATCCTGGGCGTGCAGCGGAGCCGCTGCAAGCAGCGAAAAGCCGATAAGTGCGGGGGAAAGTGTGCCTGGTATGCGCATCTCGATAGCGGTGACGACTCGACCTGCCCACTGCCCCACTTAGTGGTTCTTGAGCCACTCCTCGAGCCGGATGGTTCGCCGCAATGCGTCGGGATGGCGGCGGAACCACGACATGACGAGGAGTACCTCATCCATGCCCTGCGCCGCGAGCGCTTCCAGGCCGGGATCCGGCTGGGCCAGCTCGGCGGTTACCACCGATCGGAACGCATCGATCTCGATCGGGGTGAGCGGGTAAGGGTAGGAGGTCCGCACCAGGCCGCGGCGAATGACGTAGGCGCGGTCATCACCGTACAGCCCGGGGTCGCGGTAGACGAAGGTGAGCAGGTCGAGCGCCGCGCGGGACCGGGTGGCGGCCGCCAGCAGCCACTCCAGGGTTTCGAATTTTT
>JBDTTZ010000378.1:0-4342 GCA_040008015.1 Gemmatimonadota bacterium | reverse complement strand
GTGATCTCGTGATCCAGCTCGAAGCCCGAGGTTTCCAGCGGAAAAGACTGGATCAGCGGCGTGCGAAAAAGCTTGAGGGCGGTGACGGTATCGGAGATATAAGAGCCGGTGAACATCAGCGCGACGAATGAGAGGCTCTGGCCGCCCAGGTAAGCGAAAAGGCTCTGATTGTCGTGTTTCCCGGTCGCCAGGTTGATCAGTTTTCCCTTCCCCGGGTGCTTCAGGTAGCGGCTGCCGTAGACGGCGTCCACACCGGGCTGTTGCAGCGCCGCGAACATCGGGATGTAATCGGCTGGATCGTACTCCAGGTCCGCATCCTGGATGATCAGGTAGTCACCGGTTGCCAGCCCGATCCCCGCCCGTACCGCGGCGCCCTTACCGCCATTCTTCGACTGGTTGTGCAAGCGGACCGGGAACCCGGCAACCACCTCCGCGGTCCGGTCTTTCGAGCAATCGTTGACAACGATGATTTCCTTGTTGAGACCGAGGGCGGAGAGGTCCAGGGCCAGGATCCGCTCCAGCAGGGTCCCGATGAATCGCGCTTCGTTGTAGGCCGGGATGACGATCGACAGGGTTTCGGTCATGGTTTCCGCGAGGACGATGATTCCTGATCCGCAAGGTACCTACCGATCACCTCGAGGTCGCCCGGTGTATTGATGCCCACGGCTTCCATGGGAGTTGTCGCGGGAATCGTTCGGACCAGCAAGCGCGCCGCGAGCCAGGGGATGAACGGCAGGAAATTCCGCTCGCCGGTACCCGCTCCAGCACTCGCCGCCATGGCAAAGGCAGGAAGCGATTCGAGATAGGCACGACGGGTAAGGGCGAACAGCCCGATGTCCCCTTCGCCTTCGCTCGGCATGGCATCCCCTTCCCGCCGCTGCAGCACCCGCTCGATGGTTCCGCCCTGGCCGCGGGCAAAATGGATGTAGGGAGGCGCCATCATCACCGTGGGGAAGGTGAGTTCCGGCTCCGGCCCGGTCACCATGGCCTGCGCCAGGCGCTGCACCGTCCGCTTCCCGACCGCCACCTGGTCGCACCAGGTGACCCACACTTCATCAGGATTGATCTCGGCGACCCGCAGCCGCGGAATCAGGATCGCGTCCAGCATGCCGGTGGGCTGGTCCTGGAAGAGCAGCTCGACGGCCTTCCCTCGCTGCTTCACGTGCTTCCCCACCTGGTCTGCCGAGTCCGGATGAAGCACCAGCAGGGTGACGTCGGCCAGGTCGGCGTAGCGGTCGAGGACATGGTCCAGCATGGGCCGGCCGTTGACCGGGACCATGACCTTGGGCACCGAGCCGCCCAGGCGGCTGCCCCGCCCCGCGGCCGGGACGACCAGGACGCGCCTCACCCGGACAGCTCGAGGAGGATCCCGGTCAGGCTCCGCACATCCGGGAAACTGCCGAGGAAGCGGGGATGCTCAATCATTTCTCCCGAGCGGACGCTGGCGGTGTAGGCGCCGGCCGCCGCGCCGGCTGCCAGTCCGGCGTCGCTGTCTTCCACGACCAGCGACTGCACCGGATCGCCGCCTGCCTTGGCGATGGCCTGCAGAAATGTCTCGGGATCCGGCTTGCCGCGGGTGACATCGTCGGCGGTGACCACGACCGGGAAGAATTCGATGAGTCTCGACTGGCGTAGCAGCAGGTCGGCTGTTGCCCGGGAGGCGCCGGTTCCCACCGCAAAGCGGCAGCCGGCGGTCCGGAGCTTCTCCAGCGACGGAATCATGTCGGGAAAAGCCGGGAGGCCCTTGAGACATTCCCGTGCCAGGTCCGACTTGAATTTCACCCATTCGGCGACTTCGGCGTCGGACGGATGTCGGTGCGCGGTCGTCTCCTGCACCACCTGAACGGTCCTGACCCCCGCGATCTTGTCGTAGGAGGGACCATTGGGCTCCCCGATCCGGGTCCAGAGCTCTTGATATGCCCGGGCGTGACAGGGCACACTGTCGACCAGCACGCCATCCATGTCAAAGACGATGAGCGGGAAGCGAGGCATTACTTGGGGAGCGGCGCGGCTTCGGTCCCGCTGACGGGTGTGGGGCGGGTTTCGAGCGCGTCACCCTGAGATGGGGATGCGGCGGGCCGCAGCCGGCGCAGGCGGCCGCGCAGGATGGTCATCAACGACCGGAATCCGTCCCCCACGGAGGTACGCCGGATCTTTTCCGGCGAGATCGGGAAGTAGTACACCGGGGTTTCAAAGAGCTCGGCCCGGCGGCGCAGCAGCGTCGAAAGCACCGCCTGGTTGAAATCGCGCCGGCGATAATCCAATCCCTCATCCCGGAGGAACGAAGAACGAATCACCCGGGCGCCGGAAAGGGTGTCCGAGATGTAGCGGCCGTAGAGCAGCAGGTAGCACAGGCTCAGCACGTGACTTCCGAGGAAGCTGACCGCTGCCTGGACCGGTTTGCGGCGATAGACCAGGTGGTACGCCTGCTTGATATCGTTCACTGACAGCCGCCGGCTGCCCCATACCGCATCCAGCCGCTCGCCGCCCAGGTGCTTGGCGAGATTCACGATGTCGTCGCCCCGATACATGCCGGAGGACTCGAAGAGCATGACGTATTCGAAGGTCCGGTCCTGGGCCAGCTGGGAGAGACCCGCGGCGCTGCTTTCCGCGCGGGTAGCCAGGTTCCGGGCTTCGAAGGGCAGCGAGGCGGCAAACGCCGGGTCGAACGATTCGGGACACTGGTAATACACGGTGAGGACCAGCGGCAGCTCCTCGATGCCGGCCCGGATCATCTCCACGATGGTCTGCCCCACCTTGTTGAGCGATTCGGCGTCGAGCAGCAGGACGGCGAGCCGGATCCGCTCACCGCGGCGGAGGAATGACTTGATGAACGGGGTCAGGACCTTGGAGGCGTCGTGGGTGCCGCTGACGCCATCTTCGTAATTCCCGATCCGGACCAGCCGCGGATCCTCGATGTTGTCCAGCCGGCCCAGCGGGACGTACGGCCGGGTCTCGCTGGTCTCCGGATCGTTCAAGAGGTAATGGGTGATGAGACACGGCGTCGGAATGACCACCCGTCCCTTCTCCCGCAGGTAGTACAGCGCCTTGTCAATCAGGTCCACCGCGCTCTCGCCCGAAATCTCGGCGTCTTCCTGGATATTGGTGATCAGCACCTTCACCGCTTTCAGGTTCCGCGCGATCGTTTCGCCGATGCCCGGCGTGATGTAGGACGGGAAGAGACTGGAGTGCTGGGTCCCGGGCGCGTACACGATGAGGTCGGCCGCGGCCAGGCGGGCAAGCAAACGAGGGTTGGCGGCGGGAATGACCGTGTGGCGGGCGATGAACTGGTCCAGCTGCGCCGCGGTTCCCTGGTCGAGCGTACGGCGCTCTTCCGCCGTCGGAAGATGATCCAGCAGGTAGATATCGCGCAGGTACTGCGGCCGGTCGGCGGTGACGATCTCGGCCTCGGTGCCGAGTAACCGGCCTTCGCGGTCTATCGCGACCAGGTGGATGTTGCGGCCGTCGGTGACGTTCTCGATCATGCCTTCGGGCAGCTGAAGCAGTCCTGCGTAATCGTCCACCGCTTCGTTGAATCGCCGCCCCGCGTGGAGGAAGCACCCGGCGAAGACCAGGTTGCCAAGGCTGCAATCGGCGAAGGAGAACGGGAATTCGGTGCGGGCCAGCTCGGTTTCGAAAAGGTCGAGCCGAGCCCCGAGGGCCGCGACGACCCCCCGGTCGAGGCCGGTGGCCATCCCCTTCATCTGCTTCTGGAAATCGTCGGCGGGCGCGGAGCCATCGCGCAGCATCCGGAACGCCGCGCTGCTCTCCCGGGTGGCATACCCGTCGGGGAACCGCAGGTCCAGCAGGTCGATCAGCTTCTCGTCGCTGGTGCGGAGTTTCCGCGCCAGCCGGGAAGCGTTTTTCCGGAAGTCCGAAGGCCCCAGGCAATCACCCAGGAACCGGCGGACTTCTCCGGTCGAGAGACCGTCGTCGTAGCCGTTGATCGCCAGGGTCAGCGCGATCCGGTCGTTCTTGATCAGCTCGGAAGAGAGCACGCCGGAGCCTCGCCCCCCGGTAAAGAGGACGACACGCACCTTTTGGTTGGGTTCCGATCGGATCATGAGCCCTGCTTCATTTCACCGCCTCAACAGCCAACCACAGAGACACAAAGACACAAAGGTAGCAATTCACCCACGAGGTATAATGGTAATGAGAAAACTATCATTCATGTGCTTGTAGCCGGTTGGCAATCTCAGTGTCTTGTGGCTCTGTGGTTGCTGTTCATGGTTCAGTTCAGGTTCCGGCCTCGGGTTACTTCGTCAACAGCCAACCACAGAGACACGGAGACACAAAGGTAGCAATTCACCCACGAGGTATAATGGTAATGAGAAAACTATCA
>JBDTTZ010000377.1:0-3467 GCA_040008015.1 Gemmatimonadota bacterium | reverse complement strand
GCCGAGGCGGTCAAGCATGGTCTCATCGCCGACCGGGAATACTTCGAATGGCTGGGCACCAACGGCCGGGTGATTCGAGCCCGGCAGCCCGGTATCGTCACCCAGCTGGTTCGTCGCAGCATCGAGATCAAGGCGTCCATCGTGAGCGAAGACGAGCGGGAGCGGGGGCGCCGCGCAATTCTCAATGCGGGACACTCCATCGCTCACGCGCTGGAACAGGTGTCGGAGTGGCAGCTGGCCCACGGCGAGGCGGTGTCCATCGGGCTGGTGGTCGAGTGCCGCATCGCCGAACAGCTGGGCCTGGCGGAGCCGGGAATCTCCCAGTCGGTGCTCGCGACGTTGCAGCTTTTTGGCCTCCCGGTCGGGATTCCTCCCCGGGTCTCGCGTCCCGAGATTGTCGACGCCATGCAGCAGGACAAGAAGAATCGGGATGGCGCGATTCGACTCGCGCTGCCCCGGGCCCTGGGATCCATGCACCACTCCCAGGGCGAATGGACGCTCCCGGTGGAGCCGCAAGTCATCCTCGCCGCGATGGATCTGCCGGGCACTCACATCTCCACTTGAGCGGTTTTCCACCCGCCAACAATAGCCTAACTTCAAGTCGCTCAGTCTTTTACAGCCGCTGTTGTGGAGAAGCAAGCTGGCGGAAAGCAAGCGCCGCGTGGAGAAACGCGAGAACCCGATGAGGCCAAATGATTTGTGATGTGGACAATTGATTTTTCTTGACCGCCCACTCCGGGTTTCCTATATTGGCTGGCCGTTTCAAGCCCAACTTCCCGTAAAAACTTTTCGTCCTGCCGCACACCAGAATTCTCACAATTCGGGGTAGGTATGGCATCTGCCAGGGTCAGCAAAGCTCGCCCGCTCGCGCGATCGACTCCGACGTCGTCGTTTGACCAGTACCTGCGAGACATCCAGCGACTCCCCATGATTACCGATCCGGCCGAGGAAACCCGGCTGGCGCGGCGAGCCCAGAAGGGCGATCCGGTGGCGGCGGAGCGACTGGTGACGGCCAACCTGCGATTCGTCATCTCCTACGTGAAGAAATACCAGGGCCACGGATTGGACCTGTCGGAGCTGGTGGCGATCGGGAACGAGGGGCTGCTCAAGGCAGTGAAGAAGTTCGATCCCGAGCACGGAGTGAAGTTCATCTCGTATGCCGTGTGGTGGGTGCGCCAGGCCGTCCTCAAGGCGCTCGCCGAACAGACCCGCAGCGTCCGCATCCCGCTCAACCAGAACTCCGCGCTCATCAAGATGTCCCGCACCGAGACGTTTCTGTCCCAGGTCCTGGGGCGGGAGCCCACCGACCAGGAGATCGCCACGGCGCTCTCCGATACGGTGGACAACATCCGGGCCGCGCGGCGCATGACCGCTATCGAGCTGTCACTCGACGCGCCGATCGAGCGGGGTGACAAGGGCGCCACCACCATGGGCGAGCGGTTCGCCAATCCCGAAGGTGGCGATATCGAAGAGCAGACCGACGCGCACCTCATGCGCGAGTTCATCGACCGCATCTTCGAGCGCTACCTGACCCCCCGCGAACGCAAGATTCTCTATCTCTACTACGGCATGGACGAGGGCTCCGAGGCCCTCACCCTGGAAAAGATCGGCGCGCTGCTCGGCGTGACCCGCGAGCGCATCCGGCAGATCCGGGAACGCGCCTTCGAGAAGCTCAGGGAATCACCTGACGTTCGGGGACTGAAAGGGTTCTGGGTGGCGGCGTAATCCGGACGACTGGTACCACAACCCAGGGGCGCACATCTGTGCGCCCCTGCTAGTTTATATCCATGCCTCGCCTTCCGCTGTTCCCGTTGAACGTCGTGCTCTTCCCCGGTACCCCGATGCCGCTCCACATTTTCGAGCCGCGGTATTGCACCATGCTGGCGGATTGTCTGGAAGGCGACGAGCGCTTCGGAATCATCTACTCCGCCACCAGCGAGCCGCCCCCGGCGGGCAGCGTCGGCTGCACCGCCCATATTCACGCCTCCCAGCTCCTGGACGACGGCCGCTCCAACATTGTCGTGGTCGGCGAGTCGCGCTTCATCGTGGAGCGGTACCTGGACGAGGCGCTGCCGTACTCCGTCGCCACCGTCGCGGAGATCGACGACACCGACGCGAATGCCGTCTCCGATGACCAGATGAAGGACCTGGCCCGGCTGGGCGAGGCGTACCTCCAGGCCCTGCATGACCTGAACGACAGCATCGGTTCGGTCGTCGATTTTACCGACGATCCCGAAGTGCTCTCCTTTCAGCTGTCGGCCGCGCTCGAGCTGGAGCCGGGGCACAAACAGGATCTGCTCGCGACCCGCCTGACCGGCGAGCGGGTGCGCCAGCTTCTCCGGCTGTTTCCGCCGCTGGTCCGGGATCTCGCGGACCGGGCCCGGGTTCACGTCAGGGCGCGAGGCAACGGGAAGAGCCACCACCCGTTCACACCCGGCTCGTGACGCCCCAGGTCATCGCCGAGCTGGCCCGGATCGTGGGAGCCGGGCGGGTGCGCAGCCGCCGGGCCGAGCTGGCGACCTATCGTTCCGACGGACTGCCCACCCATGAGTCGGTGCCCGGGCTGGTGGTGCTGCCGGGTACCCGGGACGAGGTGATCGCCGTCGTGCGCCAGCTGCATCGCCACGGAATCCCCTTTGTGGCGCGGGGCGCGGGGACCGGCCTCTCGGGCGGCGCATTGGCCGATCGCGACGCGGTGCTGATTGCGCTGACCAGGCTGAACCGGATCAAGTCGGTGAGTCCCGGGCTGAAGCGCGCGGTGGTCGAGCCCGGCGTGGTGAACGCGCGATTGTCGGAAGCCGTCGCGCAATTCGGATTGCAGTACGCGCCGGATCCTTCCAGCCAGAGCGCCTGCACGGTGGGTGGGAACGTGGCGGAGAACGCCGGCGGCCCCCATTGCCTCAAGTACGGCGTTACCACCAATCACATCACCGAGCTGGAAATCCTGTTGCCGGATGGATCGCTGGCCCGGCTGGGCTCGCCTCACGGAGAGCCGTGGGGTCCCGACCTGGTCGGACTGTTCGTGGGGAGCGAGGGCATGTTCGGCATCGCCCTCGAGATCTGCGTGCGGCTGGTCCCCCTCCCCGTGGCAGTCGAAACCATGCTGGCCGCGTTCGCCAGCGTCCGGGAAGCAAGCCAGGCGGTCTCCGCCATCATCGCCTCGGGCGTCGTCCCCGCCGCGCTGGAGATGATGGACCGCTCCTGCGTGCTGGCGGTCGAGGCTTCGATCTACGCCGCCGGCTATCCCACCGACGCCGCCGCCGTGCTGCTGGTCGAGCTGGACGGCGCGACGGCAACGGTGGCGGCCGAATCGGTGATCGTCGAGCGGCTGCTCGCCGGGCACGGAGCGCGGAGCGTCGAGGTCGCTTCGAGCGCCGTGGCCCGCGCGCGGCTCTGGCAGGGACGCAAGAAGGCCTTCGGCGCGATGGGCCGGCTGGCGCCCGATCTCGCGGTGCAGGATGCCGTGG
>JBDTTZ010000376.1:0-3491 GCA_040008015.1 Gemmatimonadota bacterium | reverse complement strand
CACTCTCCAGGATCATGTCGTCCATGCCGGAGAAAATCGCCAGGCGATCGCCCAGTCGTTCCCCGATCGCGGTGACCCGGCGGACGTCCCCGCTGGATTCTTTCACGGCGTGCAGGTTCGGGTGTCGAGCGAGGATCCCCATCTGCGCGGCGGTAACGTCGGTGCCGTACGCGATCGGATTGTTATAGAGCATGCAGGAGAGTGGAGTCGCGGCGATCACCGCGCTGTAATGCGCCTCGGTCTCTCTCCAGTCCCCGCGATACACATAGGGCGGCAGAGCCATCAGCCCGTCGCATCCGGCGGCCTGTGCCCGCCTGGCGAGGGCCACGCATTCCGCCGTACTCAATCCCGCGATCCCTGCCACCAGTGGCACGCCTTTGCCGAGGGTCCGCCGCAGGGTCTCCAGGATCTGGACCTTCTCCTCGAATTGAAGGGTCGCGGCTTCACCCAGCGAGCCCAGGGCCACGATTCCCTTGCAACCCTGCCCAATCATCCACTGGGCGTGCTCGCCCAGGAAAGCGTGATCGACAGAGAGATCAGGGAGGAATGGAGTCGTAATCGCGGGGAAGACACCGGCCCAGTCCTGCTTCTGCATGCAAGTCTCCAATGGTTAGAGAAGCGCGCTCACCGGCACCGGCTCGATCGGCGCGTGGGGTACTTCCGGGGTCCAGCCGCATAGATGCTGGAGGGCGGCGCCACAGACCCGGCCCTGGCACGCACCCATCCCAACCCGGGTGTAGAGCTTGGCCTGCCGCATGGTCCACTCGGGCTGGAGTGCCCCGAGCCGCACATCCTCACAACGGCATACCAGGGTATCAGGCGTCGCCAGCTTCTTCAACTCTGGCCGGAGCTGAAACCCGCTGGTCAGCTCCGCAACATACTTGCGCAGGCGCTCGCGGCGGAGCGCCCCCGGCATCGCCTCGTTGCTGCGGCCTGCCGCCGCATAGCCGGCAACCATTCCCTCGGCCAGCGCCATGTCCACTCCGCCAATCCCGGTCGGTTCACCCGCGGCATAGACCCCTTCGACACTGGTCTCCTGTTCGTCATCAGTCGCGACGAAACCGTCCTGGAGCCGGCACCCCGCCAGGCGAGCCAGCTCCAGGTTGGGAACCAGGCCAAAAGCGGAACAGAGCAGGTCGCATTCGATGGTCCACGGTTTTCTGCCGTTGGTCAGGGTGACGCGTTCGAGCTTGCGGTTTCCCTCCGCGGCGGCAATCCAGGTACCGGTGCGATAAGGCGCCCGGAGAAAACCACTGCGATATCGAATGGCCTGGGCGAGAATCGCCGGCTGGCTCCAGAGTCCCAAGGCATACCGGTACACCGCCCGGGGTTCTGCCTGCTCCGCCACCAGCTGCAACCTGGCGCCGGCATGGTGGAGCGCGGCCGCGACTGGAAAGAGGAGCGGCCCGGATCCGGTGACCACCACCCGCTGGTCGCGAACCGTCAACCCGCTCTTGAGTAGCGTCTGGGCGGCGCCGACCCCGATCACGCCCGGCAGGGTCCAGCCGGGGAACGGAAGAAACAGCTCTCGGGCTCCGGTCGAGAGAATCACCCGTGAGGCGCGAACCAGGGAGCCGACGCCTTCCCGCACCACGTGGAGCTGGAAGTTTGCGTCGCCCAGCCGGCGAAGATCGATCACGGCGGTGCCGGTCCGTACCGTGGCCGTGGAGCGCTCCAGGCGGGAAATCCATGTCCTGGCCAGGTCGGGAGGATTTCCCCGGGCAGGGTGCCGCCAGATCTGGCCGCCGGGCGCGGGGCATTCATCGAGGACGATCACCCGCTGGCCCGATTCCGCCGCGACGGCGGCGGCGGCGATGCCCGCCGGCCCGGCGCCGATCACCGCGATCGCGTAGCGATCCGATTCCTTCGCGCTCGCGTCAGACACAGCTGCGAACCGCGTACGCCGACTCCAGGCGGCTCCTGCGGATTCTGGTAACCAGCTGCGTTTTCCCGGTTACCGGATTCGAGACGATAGGAACGATATTCCCCATATAGGGGGCGGAGGCCTCATCTAACCTTTCCACCCTCTCCATAAGCCTCACCCCTCTCCCGTCTCGATCCGCATGCCGGCCTCGACCAGCACCAGGCAAGATCGCTGTTGCAGGCGGTCATTGATCGTCACCCGGCATTCCTGGCAGATCCCCATTCCGCATAGCGGCCCACGCGGCTCTCCCAAAACCGAGGTTCTGAAATCGGAAATCCCCGCACTCATCAGCGCCGCGGCCACCGATATGCCCGGCGGCACCTGGATCGGTTTCCCGTTCGCCAGGATCTCGATAGTCGCGTTCACGCGTGGTAGAGCTCGGCCATGGCGCGCCGGGGATGAAAGGGCGAGGGATCGATCTTCGGCGTCTCGCCTGCGGCGAGGTCGGCCAGAATTTCGCCGGTCGCGAGCGCCGTGGCGATACCCAGTCCTTCGTGCCCGGCCGCGACCCAGAGTCCGGCATCGCCGTCCCAGGGACCGATCAACGGCAGCTTATCCGGTGTCGCGGGCCGATACCCGGTCCAGATCCGGAGCGCGCTGGTTCTGCGCAACGCGGGCGCAAACTCGATGGCCCGTTCCAGCATCCGGCGCACCAGGTACTGGTTGATCCCCGGGGTCCAGCCAACCAGCTCCCGGGAGGAGCCGATCAGGACCTGGCCGGTGGCCCGAGGCTGGAGATTAAAGGCCACCGATTCGGTGGTCATGACGTGCGCGCTGGTGAGATAGCCCAGCTCGACCAGCTGGTGCCGGCAGAAGCCCGGGTGCCGGTCGGTAATGATGAGGTGGCCCTTGCGAGGGATGACGGGCAGGTCGGGCATCAGCTGCGGTGCGCGGGGGCCGGCGGCGTTCACGATGAGCTCCGCGCTCAATGTCTCCCGCGCGGTTCTCACTGTATGAGACCCGATCACTTCGACCGGACAGTATTCGCGCAGCACCGCGCCGTGGCTCCGGGCCTGGTCCAGCAGGTGGAGCGCGGCCGTCGGCGGATAGAGCACCCCATCATCGGGCACCAGGAGCCCACCCGGCAGTCCGGGCCGGAGACACGGCTCGGCGGCCGCCAACTGACGCGCATCCAGTACCTCGGATGCTATCCCCGCGGCGGCCAGAGTTTGCTGCTTGGCCCGTACCAACGCCAACTGTTCAGCGTCTTCCGCGACCCAGATGGTGCCGCAGCGCTCGTACTCGACATTCCGCGGGAAGCCGGTCGCCAACTCGTTCCAGAGCCGCAGCGAATAGGCCGTGAGTCCCAGCTGTTCGGGGGAGTCGTCCATGACGACGAGATGCCCCATCCCCGCGGCGGTGGTTCCGCCTCCGGCGAATCCCGCTTCCAGCACCAGCACCCGGCGTCCCCGGCGCGCGAGCGCTGCCGCGCATGCCGCGCCCACGATGCCCGCCCCGACCACGATGGTGTCGGGCCTGGTCACGACTGGGCGAATCCCGCCTGGAAGGGATCCCGGGGATCGAAGCGCAGGACGCTCTCGCTGGTGATGAAAGCGCGGCCCTGGAT
>JBDTTZ010000375.1:0-9461 GCA_040008015.1 Gemmatimonadota bacterium | reverse complement strand
GCCTCCACGCACTTGTAGCACAGGATGCACTTGGAATAGTCCCGCACGTACAGGTCGTTATCCACCTTGATCGGCTGCGCGACGGTGGCGGCATATCCGTCCACCGGCGGTGCATGGTGCCCGGGCGGCGCCAGGTCCCGTTCGCCGGGCTCCGGGGGAGGAGCCGGCGGGCCGTATCTCGCGGGATCGGCATGGTATTCCCCCAGCCACTGGTCCACGTCCGGCGTGGTGGACAAATCTACCGACGAGGCCAGGAACTCCAGCACCAAGCGCCGGCTGTGGCTGACCCGCGGCGAGTTGGTGATCACCTTCATCCCCGGCTCGACCGCCCGCGAACATGCCGGCACCAGGACCCTGGCGCCCTCGAGCTCGACGACACACACCCGGCAGGCATTCACCGGATGCAGAGTTTCGAGATAGCAGAGCGTGGGAACCTGCTTACCGAGACGGGTGCAGGCGCCGAGGATGGTGGTACCCTCGGGAACCCGAACGGTCTCGCCATCGACCGTAAGCTCGATTTCGCGCGGTGGCCCGCGCTTGAGGGTTACCAGGCCGCCGACGGGTGCGCTCATATCACCTTCCCGGCGGTAAAGAGACCCAGGCGCTTGATGGCGGATTCCACCGCGCCGTACGCCGTTTGCCCGAGCCCGCAGATGGAGGCGTCCTTCATGGCGCGGCCCACTTCGTCGAGCAGCGCCACTTCGGCGCCGTTCGCCTTGCCGTTGGCCAGCCGGTGCAGCGCTTCCTCCTGCCGGACGGTGCCCACCCGGCAGGGAACGCATTGCCCGCACGATTCATCGCGAAAGAAGGCGGCGATCCTGAGGATGGTATCGGTCAGATCCACCGTGTCATCGAAGGCCATGATGACGCCGGAGCCCAGGGTGACCCCGGCCGCGCGGGCGCCCTCGAAAGTCAGCACGATGTCCCGCTCGTTGCCCCGCACGAAACCGCCCGCCGCGCCGCCCAGGAGGATGGCCTGGATGGTACGTCCAGGCGGCGGTCCTCCGGCAAGATCGAGCACCTGGCCCAGCGTCATCCCCATCGTGATCTCATAGACCCCGGGCCGGCTAATCGCGCCGGACAGGCAGAAGAGCCGGGTGCCGGAGGAGTCGCTGGTGCCGGTGGCGGCAAAGGCAGCCCCACCCTCGAGAATGATCCATGGGATGTTGGCGAGGGTTTCGACGTTATTGACCAGGGTCGGTTTGCGGAAAAGTCCGGACTGCACCGGGAAGGGCGGCTTGTTCCGCGGCTCGCCGCGATAGCCTTCAATGGAATTGAACAGGGCGGTTTCTTCGCCGCAGATGTACGCCCCGGCGCCTTTCCTGATCTCGATGTCGAATTCGAAGTTCCGGCCCAGGATGTTGCCTCCCAGGAATCCATCGGTTCGGGCCTGGTCGATCGCGCCCTGCACCCGCTCGATGGCGAGAGGATATTCACCGCGGATGTAGATGTATCCCTGCTGGGCGCCCACCGCGAAGCCGGCGATAGTCACGGCCTCGACGATGGCAAACGGATCCTCCTCGAGCAGCACCCGGTCCTTGAAGGTGCCGGGCTCGGATTCATCGGCGTTGCAGATCACATAGTGGGGCGTGACCGGCTGGCTGCGGACCGCGTCCCATTTGCGGCCGGTCGGAAAGGCCGCGCCGCCGCGACCCATCAGCTTCGCGTCGGTCACTTCCCGGATGATCGCTTCGGGCCCGATGTCCAGCGCTTTGCGGAACGCCTGGTATCCGCCGGCCGCGGTATACGCCTCCAGGCTGGCCGGGTCCGCCACTCCGACCCGGCGCAACAACCGCAGCGTTGGATCTCCCCGCTGGGGAATCGGCAGCCGCCCCGGGCCGCCCAGGGATCCACTCTTCAGCGCGGCGACCGCCTGCCCGGGCGTAACACCACCCATCGATTCCTCCACCGGCTTCGCTCCCGCGACCGTGAGCAGTACCGCGGGCGCCTGCTCGCATAAGCCCAGGCAGGGCGAAGGAAGCCACGCGGCTTCGCCGATCTCGACGCCGTTGCCGGGCTGATGCCCATGATGCGCGTCGGGCCCGAAGGCTTTTCCGAGGGCGGCCACGATGTCGCGTCCGCCCCTGATCCGGCAGGCGATGTCATCACACGCGTGCAGCACGCGCCGGGGTCGCGGAGTCGTCGCCAGCAAGGCGTAAAACGTCGCGACACTCCACACCTCGGCGGGTGGAACGTTCAGCCGGATCGCGATGTAGTTGAGGGCGCCTTCACTGAGCCAGCCGATCCTGGACTGCGCGGCGTTGAGGGCGGGAAGCAGCAGGTGCCGGTGACTTCTTGCCCCGTGGCCGCCCAGCGCGACGTGGCCGTCGCGCTCGGTGCGCTCGCCGCCGTCCCAGCCGGAAGCCGGGGGGCCCAGGAGATCGTCTATGGCGTGGCGTTCGTCGTCGGTGGGAGTGGCGTCGTGAAGGTAAAGATCCATGGGGTCAGGCGCGGCCGGCCGTCACCGACCGGACCGCAGTCGCATCGGCGAGGATCCGGGGAGGGAGGCTCACCGGATCGATTCGAACGGCGCAGGCCTTGAACTCCGCCGTGCCCGATTTCGGATCGGTCGCATCGATCGTGAGGAGATTGACCTTCACTTCGTCCTGGTTGTGCAGGGTCATGAACACCAGCCCGGCCCGCAGGTTGGTCTCGATGTGGATCGGGGCCACGACGCAGCCGCGCCGCGAGGCAATGCTTACCATATCTCCCTCGGCCAATCCCAGGCGGGTGGCGTCTTCCGGCGACATGTCCAGCGCTTCGCGCCGGCGCAACGGGGAATTGTAGCCGGCGGTCTGCACCCCGGTGTTGTAGGAATCGAGCCGCCGTCCGGTCGTCAGCTGGAAGGGATACTCCCCGTCCGGCATCTCGACCGGCAGCTCGTGTTCCACCACGGTGAACGGCGCCGGCGGCCCCCGGCGCGGATCTTCCCAGAGGCGCCCGTGCAGAAACAGCGCGCCGGGATCCGATTCGTCGGTGCAGGGCCACTGAAGTCCACCCAGCTGCTCGAGCCGCTGGTAGCTCATGCCACCGAACATGTCCGGCGCCATGGCCCGCACTTCCTGCCACACGGTCTCGGCATTCGGCTCCCCCCAGTCATACCCCATGCGCTTCGCCAGCTGGCTCAGAATCCAGATTTCGTCCCGCGCGTCGCCCGGTGCCGTCAGCGCCGCCCGCACCCGTTGCACCCGGCGCTCGCTGTTGGTGACGGTGCCTTCGCCCTCGCACCAGCTGGCGGTGCATGGAAGAACGACGTGGGCCAGCTGGGCCGTCTCGGTCAGAAAAATGTCCTGCACCACGATGTGATCGAGTCCCTGCAGCAGGTGCATGGTCCGGTGCTGGTCCGCTTCGGATTGGGCCGGGTTCTCCCCGATGACGAACAACCCGGTCAGGTGACCCGCTTCCATCGCCTCGAACATCTGGGTCATCGTCCACCCTGGCTCGCCGCGAAGCGGAACCTTCCAGGCCTGCTCGAAGCGGGTCCGGATCTCGGGATCCCCCATGTCCTGGAATCCCACCAGCCGGTTGGGAATCGCCCCCATGTCGCCGCCGCCTTGCACATTGTTCTGGCCCCGGAGCGGGTTCAGGCCGGAGCCGTAGCGTCCGACGTGGCCGGTCAGCAGAGCCAGGTTGATCAGCGAGAGGACGTTGTCCACTGCGTTGTGATGCTCGGTAATGCCCAGCGTCCAGCAGATGATGGCCCGGCCGGCCCGGGCATATTCCAGTGCCGCGTCCCGAATCACGTCAGCTGGAACTCCCGTCACCAGCTCGGCCCGCTCCAGGGTGTACGCCTCGACCGAATCGCGATACGCCTCGTAGCCGATGGTGGCCCGGGCGATGAAATCCTGGTTGGCCAGCCCTTCGTGGATGATCACCCGCGCCATGGCGTTCGACAGCGCGATGTCGCTTCCGACGTTCAGTCCCATCCATACGTCCGCCCACTGGGCGGACGCGGTGCGCCGGGGGTCCACGGCGTACAGCCGCGCCCCGTTGTGCACGCCCTTCAGGACGTGATGGAAGAAGATCGGATGATTCTCCCGGGCATTGGCGCCCCAGAGGAAAATCAGTTCCGTCTCTTCAACCTCGCGGTAGGAGCTGGTGCCTCCACCCGCGCCGAACGCTGTCGCCAGACCGACGACGCTGGGAGCGTGTCAGGTCCGGTTGCAGCTGTCGACGTTGTGACTGCCGAAGGCGACCCGGGCCAGCTTCCCGGCCAGGTAGTTCATTTCATTGGTCGACTTCGAGCAGCTGAAGATGCCGAGCGCGTTCGAGCCGTGCGCGGCGAGGTTCCGCTGGAACCCTTCCGCGGCGCGGTCGAGCGCCTCTTCCCACGATGCCGGACCCAGCACCCCGTCACGCCGGACCAGTGGTTCGGTGAGCCGGACATAGCCGGCTTTGTTCTTGTATCGTGCCATGCAACCCTCCGTGAATTCAGGAGTAAGCTACGTCTCAGCGGAGGGGAGGTCAACGTATTTCGGGTGGGGATACCGGCTACCTGACGATACTGGTTCCCGCCTTGCCGTGGAGGGCCGCCAGGCCGCTGGAAAGGTGGGCAATGACCGCCCGTTCCCCGCCCCGGCGGACGAACTCCGCGGCGGCCCGCACCTTGGGCTCCATGCTCCCCTTGCCGAGCTGGCCGGACTGGAACAGCTGCTCGGTTTCGGCCAGGGACACCCGGTCCAGCGCCCGGGCCGTCGGCTTTCCGTAGTCGGCGTAGACCGCCTCGACGTCGGTCAGGATCAGGAGGACATCTGCTTCGAGCTCGGAGGCAAGCACCGCCGCCAGCCGGTCCTTGTCCACCACCGCGTCGATTCCCTCGAGACCCAGGCTCGGATGGCGATATACCGGTGGCCCCCCGCCGCCGCCCGCCACCACGATCACCCCTTCGTCCACCAGCCGTTTGACCAGGGCGGACTCGATCATGCCGAGGGGGGCCGGGCTGAACGCCATCCGGCGCCAGTTACCCTTGGCATCTTGCGCCACCGGCGATCCTGAAGCCCGTAGCTTTTCCAATCGTTCCGGCGGAACCGCGTGGCCGATCGGCTTGCTGGCGGTCTTGAGCTGGGGATCGTCGGGGCTCACCAGCGTCTGGGTCACCAGGGTGACGACGTCGCGCTGGATCCCCGCCTGGTGCAGAGCATTCTGCAGCGACTGCTGGATCATGTAGCCGATCCACCCCGCGGTCGCAGCCACCAGCACACCGAGCGGGAGCGGTTCCACCACGCCCTGCCCCAGCTCGTTGCGGGTCAGCTCATCACCGACCTGCGGGCCGTTGCCATGCACCAGCGCGATGCCCCAGCCCTCGCTCGCCAGCTCGACGATCGGCGCCAGGCTGGAGCGGGTGTGGCGGAACTGGTTGGTGATGGTCGCCGGTTCTCCCGAGCGCGCCAGTGCATTGCCGCCCAGGGCGACTACGGCGGTCTTCAGCGTCGACACATTTGTTCCTTCGAACGGAGAAGGCTGAGAACGCGGAGAACATCCAACGCCGAGTCGCCGAAAACGCAGAGCACCCGCTGAGAAAACAACTGGTTTGTCTTCTTTGAAGCGCTGGCTCTCTGCGTTGACTCAGCGACCTCAGCGCCCCTGCGTTGGATGTTGCAAAGCTCACCCTTAGGATATCTCAACTACAGATTGCAATGCCTTGGGCGTTTAATCTCCTTCTTTCTCCAGGATCTCCCGCAACGCCTCGAACGCCCGGCCGAAGGTCACCCAGTCGCCTTTCTTGAGCGCGCTGTCGGCGACGGCCATCCACTGCTGCGCATCACCCAGCCGCCCGGTTCGACTTCCCAGGACCAGCGGAGCGGAATTGCCGAGCAGGTTTTGCCAGGCCTCGCTGGCATTGCGCCCCGCGCCAAGGCTGTCGCCGATGGCCAGGTTCACCCACACGACGGCGCGGCGCAGGTCGGGGCCCACACCGAAGATGGTCTGGTATGCGCCCTGGCCGTAGGGCTCCATCCACAGGCCGACGGGAGACGCCGAATCCCGCGCGCCGGCCGCATTGAGCGAGTCACGCAGCTGCTCGAAGGTGGCGAAGCGCTCCCAGCTTCGGACCAGGACTGACGGACTTCGAGGCAGAACGCCTTCCCCGGCTCGGGTCAACAGCAGCTGGGCGCCGGCTTCGCCCGCGGTGCCCTGGATGACAGCGCTGATGCCATGGCTGCCGGCTGCTTCGAAGGCGGCGACCTGGCGCAGGCTGGTATCGGCCCAGTTCCAGGTGAGCGACCGGAGCGTGCGGCCGGATCCCGCGGGCGTCCGGCCAAGCTGGTGCATCCCCAGCCAGTGGGGGCGCTCCAGAACCTTCACCTGTACCTGGAAGAGCTCGTCCGGATAGTCCAGCTGGGAACGGATCGCGGGCGGCAGCGCGTTCCATGGCTCCGCCGCGGCGCCGACGATTTCCTGCCAGGCTTTGCCCAGCGGACCGACATTCGGCTGCTGGAAGAACCGGGTCTGGCCCGTGGCGGCGTTGACGACGGCGAGGAAGGGAACTTCGATCGTCGCCACGTCGCGCTCTCTCCAGGGAGCACGACCTACCAGCGGAAAACTGGCGGAGGTGGTGTAGCCATCGGAAAACCAGTACAGCTCTCCGTTCACCAGCTGCGCCGTGGGTTGGCTCCAGGCCACGTGGGGCATGAGGGCGGCGAAGCGCTCCAGGGGATCCAGGTGCCAGGCCAGCCGGGCCGAGTCCGGCTGCCGCTCGAACAACGCCCCGGCCTGCCGGGCCCAGGCGAGGATCAGGCGACGAGACCAGTGGCCGATGGTGACGCCGACACCATCGAGCGTGACGACCGACTCCGGCGCGCGGGGACGCACCACCGACCGGGGCAGCTCGAGGAATCGCACCGAGCCCGGATAGGCGAGCGTGTCTGCGGCGCGGTAGGAAAGTGGCCCGCCCGCGAGACTGGTGCGGTCATCGGCGTACACCAGCACCCACGCGCTGTCCGTGGGGGACACCCGCACGCTGATCCATACTGGAAACCGGCGTCCGCGGATCCGAAGCATCCCCTGGTTCGCCGCGACCGAGACGGTCGAATCTCCGCCGCCCAGGTCCTGGATCATTTCCCGGGTCCAGAGCGCCAGCGGCCCGGGCGGGCCGTTGCCCTGCGCCAGGTTCCCCGGCAGTTCGTGGAGCTGGGGTATCCCGAACGATTCCCCTTCCAGACGGCGCAATCCTTCAGCGTCCACCATCGCCTGGGCCGGAGCGCCGGCCAGCGCGGGGATCAGGTAATGCCCCATGAGGGAAGCGATGGCCAGGACCGTCCACCCGCCGGCGGCCCAGCCGTGTCGAGGGCGCACGGCCCACCATGCCGAGAGCAGCGCGGCAGAAAAGGCGACGCCGGTGAGCGCGAGCGAGACGGTCACCCGCACTTTGGTCACATCGGAACGCATCGCACCGTCCAACCCGGCCACCATCTCGTACGGCTCCAGCCAGTAACCCCAGGCCAGTACCACGGCCACCGCCGCGAGCAGCCATCCCAGGTGGCGGCGGGCGTGATCACTGACGGCCGGGCGGCGACCGGACCAGCGGATGGCGCCGACCATGAAGTAGAGCAGGAAACAGGTGCCTAGTCCGAGCAGGACCAGGAGAAGAGCGAACCCGTGCAGCCGGCGCCAGAGGGGAAGCTGGGCGACGTAGAACCCGATGTCCTTCTCCATGACCGGGTCGGTCAGTCCGTAACTCACCCCGTGCCAGGAGAGAAGCACCTGGGGCCACCAGCGGGAGACCCCGAGGCCGGCAAAGAGTCCGAGCAGCACCCCGGCGGTCACGGTGCCGATCACCAGGATGCGGGGAGTCAGGGCCTCGTTGATTTCGATATTGGCAACCCGGCGGGGAACCTGCACCGAACCGATGGCGCGGTAGACCACGTAGAGATTGACGACGAACCAGGCCGAAGCCAGCACGGCGCCACAGAAATCCAGCAGGAACCGCAGCAACTCCGACTGTGCCTCCAGCCGGCCGGCCGCGGGCGAGATGGTCTTCGCCCACCACGCCTCCGCCATCATCACCGACGTCCATCGCCCCAGGAACAGCAGGGCGACGAGCGCGAGGACCAGGAGGGCGATGAGGCGGCCGCGAGACATAACCACCAGAGGCGTGAAGGGTGAAGAGTGAAGGGTGAAAGGTATCGCAAATGATGTGGAAGCGGGGGCTGGTCCCCTTCACTCTTTACTCTTCACCCTTTACGTGGTTCGTACACCTTGAGCCTCCAGCCACTCGCTGACTTCCGACTGGTATCGGTTCAGGGATTCGGCATCGGTCGCTTCGAAGCGGAGCACCAGGATCGGCTGGGTATTGGACGAGCGGATCAGGCCCCACCCATTGGGAAACGTCATCCGCACGCCGTCGATCGTATTGACGGGATACCGCCCGCCGAAATACGCGGCAGCGCGCTCCACCACGGCAAACTTCACATCGTCAGGGCAGTCCACCCGGATTTCGGGCGTCGTGACGGTCTCGGGAAGGCCGGCCAGCAGCGGGCTCAGGCCGAACGGCGTGGCCGACACGATCTCCAGCAGCCGCGCCGCGGCAAACAGCGCGTCGTCGTAACCGAAGTAGTCGCCCCCGAAAAACATGTGGCCACTCATCTCGCCGGCCAGCGGCGCGTGCGTCTCCTTCATCTTGGACTTGATCAGGGAATGCCCGGTCTTCCACATGAGCGGGCTGGCGCCCGCGTCGGTCAGCGCCTGGCGCAGTACCTCGGAGCATTTGACGTCGAAGATGACCGGGATGCCGGTCCCGAAGCGGCGCACCGCGTCGCGGCCGAAGAGGATCAGCAGCTGGTCGCCGTAGAGAATCCGGCCCTGCTCGTCCACCGCGCCGATCCGGTCCGCGTCGCCATCGAGTGCGATGCCCAGCTCGGCGCCGGTCCGGCGCACCGCCTCCTGGAGGTCGCGCAGATTCTCCGGAACGGTCGGGTCCGGATGATGATTGGGAAAGGTTCCGTCCGATTCGCAGAAGAGCGGCGTCACCCGGGCGCCGAGACCCTGGAGCGTCGAGACTCCGATCAGGCTGCCCACGCCGTTGCCGCAGTCCAGCACCACGCTCACCGGCCGGAGCAGCCGGTGGCGGGAAATGATGGCGTCGCGATACAACGGCAGGACCGACCCGTCCGGGATCTCCTTCCCCACCCCGCGGTGAAAGCGCTCGGCGGTGATGATTTCCCAGAGATCCTGGATCTCGTCACCGTGCACCGAGTCGCCCGCGAGCACCATCTTGAAGCCGTTGAACTCCGGCGGATTGTGCGACCCGGTCACCTGGAGGCCGCCGTCCGTCTTGAGCGCGATCACCGCGAAGTAGAGCGCCGGGGTCGGCAGCATACCCACATCCACCGCCGTGGCCCCGGTCTCCGCGATGCCGGCGCGCACCGCCTGGGCCAGCTCGGCGCCGCTGGGCCGGTTGTCGCGCCCCACCGCGAGCACCGGAGCGCGGCCCAGCCGCTCCCACGCCTTGGTACCGTAGGCGC
>JBDTTZ010000374.1:0-2511 GCA_040008015.1 Gemmatimonadota bacterium | reverse complement strand
AGCATCCGGTGGGTGCCCCGCCAGCGCGGCGAGATGCTCCAGTCGGTGGTGCTCTTCTGCTCCGGGTACTGCATGGTGACCCGCGGCGTGAACATGTGCTTGAAGGTGAGCGCCATGCCTTTGAGCGTCGCGCGCACATAGCTCACCTGGGTCTCCGGCCGCTTCATTACCTTGACGCCAATGGCCATCGCTCACTCCACGTGGTTCGACAATTTCACCGCAAAGACACAAAGTCCGCCAAGGGCCGCTAAGACAAACCAGATAACAGGCAAACACTCGATTCAACAAAACCCGATAACAATTGGTTCAATCAGTTTCTTTGCGGCCCTTGGCGTTCTTTGCGTCTTCGCGGTGAAGCAGTTGCTGTTTACAATCGCGAATCCGCCGCCGCCGCCTGGACCAGAGCGTCGCGGCGCGTCGCCTGCGACCCGCGGATCACCGTGTTGCGGTCCATCAGGACGAACAGCACGAAACCCAGGCCCAGGCTGATCGCCGCCAGGATCAATTGTTCTACCCTGATGCTGGTAATGTGCAGGAGGTCCTCAATCACGTAGATCGCCACTGCGATCACCATCACGTAGCAGAGCGCCAGCGGGATCATCACCTTCCACCCCAGCGCCATCAGCTGGTCGAAGCGGAATCGGGGCAGCGTCCAGCGGATCCACATGAACAGGAACAGGAAGAAGAAGACCTTGGCGAAGAACGCCATGAAGGTCAGCAGCGTGACGATCAGCCCGGTATGGGTCTGGTCCCACGAGGTGAACGGAATGTCCCACCCGCCGAAGAAGAGCGAGGCGACCATGCCAGACACCGTCACCATGTTGGAATACTCGGCGATGAAAAAGAGCGAGAACTTCATCGCGCTGTATTCGGTATGGTAGCCCGCGATCAGCTCGGACTCCGCCTCCGGCATGTCGAACGGCACCCGGTTGGTCTCGGCGAAGCCCGACACCAGGAAGACGAAGAAGGAGAGAAAGAGCGGGAGGACGTACCACACCCCGTGCTGCTGGTTGCTGATGATGCTGGTGAACGACACGTTGCCCGAGAGCAGCAGGACCGGGATCAGGCTCAGCCCCATAGCGACTTCGTAGGACACCATCTGGGCGGCGGCCCGGAGCCCGCCCAGCAGGGAGTACTTGCTGTTGCTCGACCACCCGGCCAGCGCGATACCGTAGACGCCGAGCGAGCTGATCGCGATCACGAAGAGAAAACCGATCGGCAAGTCGGCCACCACCATCGGGGTCACCCCGTGGTGTACGAAGCGGCCCAGCAGCGGCAGGCTGAGGGAAAACTCCATCGGCAGCGGAGCCGCGAAAGGAATCACCGCTGAAAGACACAGCGCCGGGATGAAGGCCATGGCCGGCGCCAGGATGAACAGGAACTTGTTGGCGAAGGGCGGCCGAGTCTCTTCCTTGATGATGTTCTTGAGCCCGTCGGCGGCCGGCTGCAGCAGCCCGGCGTAGCCCACCCGGTTCGGCCCCAGCCGGTTCTGCATCCAGGCCGACACCTTGCGCTCCATCAGCGTGAGCAGCGCGACGCCCACCATCACCACGGTGAACACCAGCACCATCTTCACGATGCTGACCAGCAGGAACCCCTTCAGCTCCGGCGTCATCCCGCCACTCCAGCGGCCGCCGGGGCCACCCGGCCGGTGAGCCCGATCTCGGTCGAACGAACGCCGCTCAGCGCCGGCGTGTCGGACGCGACCCGGTCAAACGCGTCGGCCGCGGTCGCCGGCGTCTTGCTGCCGGGATTCAGGATGCTGATGACCTCGGCGGCCACCCACCACGCCGGCCGCGCCATGCCGCGGGCGGCCTTGGCCTGGGTGTAGCGCTGCACCCGGCCGTCGCGGTTGACGAAGGTGCCGTTCTCCTCGGACATGTTGGTGGTCGGTAACACCAGCTGGGCGGTCAGGTCCGAGTCGGTCGCGACGGTTCCCATAATGACCAGCGCGGGGCTCGGCGCCAGCAGGTTCATGTCCTCGGCGGACAATTCGAGATCCAGCACGATGATCAGCGTGGCTCGCGCCGCCGACCTGATCGCCGCCGAGATGTCGGCGCTGTAGCCCAGCATCCGGGCGCCCTGCCCGTTGGCGGCGCGTTCCGAGCGGAGGGCCAGGTTGGGCACGCCCACCAGCGGCGCCTCTTCGCCCTGCGGAAGGAAGACGGCTGCGGTGACGCTCCGGCCTTTCAGCAGCGCCTTCACCCAGCCCAGCGCTTCGGTGGAGGCGCTGCCGTTGGCGAGGATCAGGGCCGGACCCGAGGTGCTCTTGATCAAGTCGGCCAGCCGCTCCAGCGCGGTATCCCAGTCCACCGCAACGTGACGGTTGCCGTCCCGCACCAGCGGTGCCTCGATCCGGTCGCCCCGGTTCATCCACCGGTAGTTGGCGCGCCCGTGGTCGCACATGAAATGGCGATTGACGTCAAGATTGGGCCGGGGCCGGAGCCGGACCACGGTGTTGTCGCGGGTATCGATCATCATGTTGCAGCCCTGGCTGCAGCCGGGGCAGAT
>JBDTTZ010000373.1:0-1889 GCA_040008015.1 Gemmatimonadota bacterium | reverse complement strand
CAGGGCGAGCGGCAGATGGCGCAGGACAACCGCACCATCGGCAAGTTCCAGCTGACCGGCATTCCGCCGGCACCCCGGGGCATGCCGCAGGTCGAGGTCACCTTCGATATCGACGCCAACGGCATTCTCCACGTTTCGGCCAAGGACAAGGCGACCGGAAAGGAACAGAAGATCCGGATCGAGGCGTCCAGCGGTCTCAGCGACAGTGAGATCGACAAGATGGTGAAGAGCGCCGAGCAGCACGCCTCGGACGACAAGACCCGCCGGGAGCAGATCGAGCACCGCAACCAGCTCGATGCCCTGGTCTACAAGGTCGAAAAGGACAGCAAGGAGTGGGTAGACCGGCTGTCGCAGGACGTCCGGGGACGGCTGGATACCGCGGTCGAAGCGGCCAAGGGTGCGCTCAGGACCGGCGAGGCCGAGGGCATCAAGACCGCCCTCGATGAGCTTTCCGGCGCGTACGAAGCCGCCGGGGCCTCGCTCTACGCCAGCCAGGCCAGCAGCAGCGGAGGCGCTCCGGGCACCGATGGTGGTCAGGAGCCGCCCGAGGGACCCAAGGAGGACGTAGTGGAAGCCGACTACGAGATCGTGGACGAAAGCAAGAAGCCATAAAGAAGCCATCAAGGCGTTGCCCCGGGTGCAACCGAAACCCGGGGCCGCGCATCCCGTCTAGATTGAAGGATCCAATCCGGGCGTATTCATACACTTACCCAAGGTGAATTCAGCATGTCAGCCCGCAACTACAACTGGTTGAAGTTCGGAAGCCTGGTAGCCCTGGCATTCGCCATGGGCCTGCTGTTTGCCGGGCTTCTCGACCTCCCTACCCGATCATCCGCGCAGCAATCGGGATCGCCCCCGGCGATCACCCGGGTGCTGGCGCCTGACATACCCGCGGCCCGCCCCCTGGTTGACCTGAGCGAGGCCTTTGCCGCGGTGGCCGAACGAGTGCGTCCCAGCGTCGTCTACGTCAGCTCGGAGCGCACCGAGACCGGAACCAAGGCGCCCCAGGGATTTGAAGACTTTTTCCGCGGCCGGCGCCCCGAGGTGATGCGGGGGACCGGATCCGGATTCATTGTTTCTGCCGATGGATACATCCTGACCAACCACCACGTGGTCCAGGGCGCGACGACGGTAACCGTCCGGCTGCTGGACCGCCGGGAGTTCACCGCCCGCGTCATCGGCTCGGACCAGAATACCGATGTCGCCGTCATCAAGATCGACGCCCACAACCTGCCGCCGCTCGCGCTGGGCAACAGTGATGATTCCCGGGTCGGAGAGTGGGTGCTGGCGATTGGTAACCCGCTGGGCAATGCACTGGCGTTTACCGTCACCTCCGGCATCATCAGCGCCAAGGGCCGGAACCTGGACCTGAACCGCGATGACCGGGGCCGGGGAATCCAGGACTTTATCCAGACCGACGCCGCCATCAATCCCGGCAACTCCGGGGGACCGCTGATCAACGTGCGGGGCGAAGTCATTGGGATCAATTCCGCCATCGCCAGCGAGACCGGCTACTACAGCGGATACGGCTTCGCGATCCCGATCAACCTGGTCCAGACCGTGATGAACCAGCTGATCGCGGATGGCCACGTCCACCGGGCGGCGCTGGGCATTTCAGTCTCCACCGCGAGCAAGGAAGACGCGGAGTACGTCGGGCTGCCCCAGATCCGGGGCGTCACCATCCAGAGCTTCCAGGACAACTCGCCGGCGGAGCGGGCCGGACTCGAGGTTGGCGACATCATCGTCGCCATCGACGGCAAGCAGCTGGAATACACCGCGCAGCTGCAGCAGGCGGTCGGGTTCCGGCGGCCAGGAGAGACGGTGCAGGTTGAGGTGGCCCGGAAAGGCGGGGTCCACAAGACCTATGGCGTCAAGCTGGTCCCCATGGA
>JBDTTZ010000372.1:0-3192 GCA_040008015.1 Gemmatimonadota bacterium | reverse complement strand
ATGATGCGATGGTCGAAGCTGTGGACGGCGTACCGGGCCGGGGCCGGGCCCTGGTCGAGGACCGACAACAGCGACGGATCAAAGGCGGGGCTCAGGGACTTTACCTCGACGTAGACGTCGAGGTCGCCGAGGATCTCCAGCACCTCGGGCAGGGTCGGGACGGTCTCGCCATTGGGCAGCCGGAATTCCTGCATCGCCATGTAGCTCAGGTGCCCGATGGGGCCCAGCCCCTCCAGCTCGGCATCGTGATGGACCAGGATGATGCCATCGCTGCTGGAATGCACATCGAGCTCGACGCCATCGGCGCCGAGCTCGACCGCCCGCGCAAAGGCGGCGCGGGAATTCTCGAATTCTCTCCCGGACGCGCCTCTATGGGCAATGATGGATGGTGTCAATCTGGCTAGTTCTCGTCGTCCTTCTTCGCTTCGATCCAGTTGTTGTCCTTGAAGATGTTGCGCAGCAACTCCCGATCCTCGGCGGTCGGGACCATCGTCGCCAGGTAAGCGGGATACTTCGACCCATCGATCTCATCGCCGTCCACCGTGAAGCACTGGCCTTTGTAGAGCCCGATCTTCCGGTTGAACTTGAGGTCGGGGACCATGAGATGCCGGTCGTGATCGGAGATGGCCGTGTTGAGCCGCACGACCAGCCGGGTGATCTCCTGCCGATAGAGCTCACGGCTGGCCTCGTTCAGGTGGGCTACGTCGGCCGCGTCTTCGGTCTCCCGTTCATTGAACCGTCCCTTGAGTCCCCAGATGTAGGCCCAGTGCGCGCTGGACGAGTTGTCGGTGCCGAACAGGTCGAACGCGGTTGGAACCCACTTGTTGAAGTAGCGCTGCATGATCTCCGGCGGGATCCGTCCCGCTTTCACGATGCGCAGCAGGCCATTGTTCCCGGTGCCCAGGTGGAAACTCTCCTCCTTCAGCATGGGCCCCATCGAGTTGGCCAGCGGCATGAACGCCGACGTGGACAGCATCTTCAGCTGGAACTTGCCGTCCCGGTCGATGAACTGGGTGTAGGTGTAGAAGTCGAGCCAGTTCTCCACGATCTCGTTGAAAGAGCCCAGCAGCCGCTGGCCTTCCTCGGCCCGGCGCTCCAGCAGCTTGGCGGCCTCGCGGCGGCCCTCGTCGCCGAAGTGCTGGCAGAGCAGGTAGGACATCTGCCAGCCGTGGCGCATCTCCTCACTCATCACCCGCACCAGGGCGAAGAGGTCGTAGTCGCTGGGAGAGTTCTGCAGCAGCTTCTTCTGCTGCTCCACCGAGGCGAACTCGGTGTCGCCCTGGAACACGATCAGGTTGAGCAGCGCATCCCGGATCCGCTGGTCGGGAATGTGCATGATCGTCTTCCACTTGGTGTTGCCCTTGTAATGGCCGAACTCGATGGCCTCGGCCTCCGGCGCGGAGAACTTGGCGTCGAACGCGAAGTTCTTGGGGATCCGGGAATTGAAATCCTTCATCGGCAGGCCGATCGATTCCTGCCAGAAATGGAAATAGTCAATCCATTCATCGAAATTCATTAAGCGGCGCATTGTTTGGATCTCCGAGTGATAGTGCTGTCATTCCGAGGGTGCCGAAGGCGCCCGAGGAATCTCAAGGGTAGCCTTCTCGTGATCTGTCTGGCTCAAGGTGTGAAACGGCGCTTGAGATCCCTCGCTTCGCTCGGGATGACAGACCTCTGGCTTACCATCCATTACCGTCTTACCGTCTTACCGTCTTACCGCCCTTCAAATCGTGGTGCCCGCTTCTCCGCAAAGCTCTGGAATCCCTCTTTGGCGTCGCTGGTCTTGAAGCAGCGTTCCTGGTTGGCCTCTTCCCGTGCCAGCGCATCGGCCAGGTTGCCCGAGCGCGAGGCGTATACCGCCTGTTTGGCGAGCCCGGCGGCGACCGGCGGTACCGCGGCGAGCTTGACTGCCCATTCCCGGGTGGCGGCGGCCAGCTGATCCTGCGGCACGATCCGGTTCACCAACCCCAGCTCCAGGCAGCGCCTGGCGGGGATCACCTCGGCCGACCAGATCAGTTCGAGCGCCGCCGCCGGTCCCGCCAGCTCGGGCACGAACCAGGTGCCGCCCCAGTCCGGATGCAGCCCGATCCGGTGAAACACCTGCCCGATGCCCGCCTGGTCCGACGCGATGCGGAGATCGCAAGCCAGCGCGAGATTGGCACCCCCGCCGGCGGCGACGCCGTTGATCGAGGCGAGGATCGGCTTGGGGCTCTCCCGGAGGAAGCGCACCAGCTGTCCACCCATCCGGACCAGGCTCATCGCCGTGTCGAAGTCTGCCTGGCCGACGCAATTGCCGAGGAATTTCACGTCGCCGCCGGCGCTGAAACCGCGGCCTGCCCCGGTGATTACCAGCGCACGCACCGCCTTGTCGCTCAGCAGCTCCCGCGAGGCCTCGAGCAGCTCTCTGGCCATGACATCGTCGATGGCGTTCAGCTTCTCGGGCCGATTCAGAGTCAGGGTTCCAATTCCCGAATCGATCGCCACCGTGACGGCTTGGTATCCGACGGTAGCGGACTTGTTACTTGTCACTTGTCACCTGTCACCTGTCACCTGTCACTTGTCACCTGTCACTTGTCACATTCTCGACGATCATCGCGATGCCCTGGCCCACGCCGATACACATCGTCGCCAGCCCGTAGCGGCCGCCGGTGCGCCCGAGCGCGTGAACCAGCGTGGTGAGGATCCGGGCGCCTGACGCCCCCAACGGATGTCCCAGCGCGATTGCCCCACCGTAGATGTTGACCTTGGCCGGATCCAGCTTGAGCTCGCGGATGCAGGCGATGCTCTGCGCCGCGAAAGCCTCGTTCAGCTCGATCAGGTCGATCTGGTCCAGAGTGAGACCGGTGCGCTGGAGCAGCTTGCGGGTGGCGGGGATCGGCCCCAGGCCCATGCAACTTGGATCCACTCCCGCCACGGCCGAAGCGATCACCCGCGCGATGGGTTTCCGGGAGAGTTCCTGCGCCATGCTCTCGCTCATCACGGCGAGAGCGGACGCGCCGTCGTTGATGCCGCTCGAGGTTCCGGCGGTGACGGTGCCGTCCTTCACAAAGGCCGGCTTGAGCGGAGCCAGGCTGTCGGCGGTGACACCGGCCCGGGGATATTCATCCCTCTCGAAGCGCCGTGCCTCCTTGCCGGGCAGCGTCACCGCGACGATTTCGTCGCCGAAATAGCACTTGGCAAGCGCGTCCTGGG